>JAQGHJ010000552.1 GCA_028288905.1 Phycisphaerales bacterium
CGGTCCAGTCCGCCTCGCAAAACGGGTTTCAAAAACCTGGGAATGGCGGGGCAATGGATGCTCCTACGATGAACGCCGGTGCCTAACCGGGCGTAACCCTTCTGTTCCTGTAACGAGCGGGCGATTGGGGTGTATGAACGGGTAGGTCGCGCGGCGCGCGGCTCGCCGTCGCCTTGGCTCTACCAACCCTTTCCGTCGCCGACCACCGATGCACAAGAACCGCTTTCGGCTCATCGCCGGCCTCGCGTCCGCCGCCGCTCTCAGCCTGGCGGCCGGGCTCGGCGTGGATCGGTCCCGAGCCGCGCCGCCTCCTGCCGGCAATGCAGCCGTGGCTAAGCCCGCCGCGGCCCCGGGGGCGGGCGACGCGCACGCCGACGCCCGCGTGGCGACCGTCAACGCCTTCCTGAATAAGCACTGCGTGTCGTGCCACGGCCCGACGAAGCATAAGGCCGACCTCGTCCTGCACACGCTGGGGGACCAGCCGGCCCTGCTGGCCGGGCGTAAGATCGTGCAGAACGCGGTCAAGCAGGTGAAGGCCGGCGAGATGCCGCCCGAGGACAAGCCGCAGCCGACGTCTGACGAGATCGAGGCGTTCACCGCCGCCCTCGGCGGCATCTACGCCGACGCGGACAAGAACGCCAAGCCGGACCCGGGGCGGGTGACGGTCCGCCGGCTCAACCGGACGGAGTACAACAACACCGTCCGGGACCTGCTGGGGGTCATGTTCACGCCGGCCGACGATTTTCCGGCCGACGACATCGGGCACGGGTTCGACAACGTCGGGGACGTGCTGACCGTGTCCCCCGTGCTGATGGAGCGGTACCTGACGGCGGCCGAGGCGGTGGCGTCCGGGACGATCGCGGTCGACCCGCCGAAGCTCAAGCGGCGGTACATCGACGCCCAGAACATGGTCCCGCGGGCCGGCCGGGTCGAGATGGTGGGGCAGTTCCGGCAGGTGACGAGCGGGCAGCCGGGCATCACCTGGCGGGTCGAGTTCGCCGGCCCGTACACGTTCAAGGCGCGGGTGTACGGCCGGTCGGCCGGCGGGGAGCCGGCCCGGGCCGCCCTGATGGTCGACGGCAAGACGGTCGGGACCTTCGACGTCGTCGGCACGGACGAGAAGTCGGCCAAGCCGATCGAGCAGGCCGTGTCGTTCGACGACGCCGGGGAGCACGTGTTCGCGATCGCGATCGCCAACCCGTCGTCGAACGCGGCCGCCGCGGCCGAGGCGGACGTCGCGGCCGCCATGAAGCGGCGGCGGGAGCGGGAGGCCGCCCGGGCGAACGGCACGGACAAGGCCGTGAATGCCGACAAGCCCGCGAACGGCGACAAGCCGGCCGACGGCGGTAAGAAGGAGGGCGACAAGCCCAACGCGGACGGTGCCAAGGACGCCGACGGCCCACGGGCCGTGTTCGTCGACCACCTGGAGCTGAGCGCCCCGACCGACACCCGCCCGATGGCCCAGCGGCGGCTGCTGGCGCTGGCCGACGCCAACGCGCCCCGGCCCGAGCAGACGAAGCAGATCCTGACGAAGCTCGTGAGCCGGGCCTACCGTCGGCCCGCGACCCCGGACGAGGTCGGCCGGCTGGCCAAGCTCGTCGCCGACACCGAGGCCGGCGGCGAGAAGTGGGAGGCCGGGCTCCAGCTCGCCCTCCAGGCGATCCTCGTGTCGCCCAAGTTCCTGTTCCGGCTCGAGCTCGACGACCGCCCGGAGGCCCCGGACGCCCGCCCGCTCGACGACTACGCCTTGGCCAGCCGGCTCAGCTACTTCCTCTGGGCGAGCATGCCCGACGACGAGCTGTTTGATCTGGCCGCCAAGAAGCAGTTGTCGGTCAACCTCGAGCCGCAGGTCCGGCGGATGCTCAAGGACCCCAAGGCCAAGTCGCTGGTCGACGGGTTCGCGATGCAGTGGCTGCAGCTCAAGCGGCTCAAGGCGTTCAACCCGGACACGAAGCTGTTCCCCGGGTTCGACGACCAGCTCAAGGCGTCGATGGCGAAGGAGACCGAGCTGTTCCTCGGGGCGATCATCAAGGAGGACCACAGCGTCCTGGACCTGATCGACGCCGACTTCACCTTCCTCGACGAGCGGCTCGCCCGGCACTACGGCATCGCCGACACGAACGGGAACTGGGTGAACCAGAAGCCGGACCGCCCGGCCGGCCAGCGGATCCCGCGGAACGAGTTCGTCCGCGTGTCGCTCCCGAAGGGCGGGGCTCGGGGCGGCATCCTGACGCAGGCGAGCGTGCTGGCCGTCACGTCGAACCCGACGCGGACGAGCCCGGTGAAGCGGGGCAAATGGGTGCTGGAGCAGATCCTGGGTGCCCCGCCCCCCCCGCCGCCGCCGGACGTGCCGGAGCTGGACTCGGCCGGCGGGTCGCACAAGGCGGCGTCGCTGCGGGTGCGGCTGGAGGAGCACCGGGCGAACCCGGCTTGCGCGAACTGCCACGCCAAGATGGACCCGATCGGGTTCGCGTTCGAGAACTTCGACGCGGTCGGGGCGTTCCGCCAGAAGGACGGCGGGTTCGACATCGACGCGGCCGGCAAGATGCCCGACGGCAGCTCGTTCAACGGGGCCGGCGAGCTGCGGGCGATGTTGATCGACAAGCGGAAGGACCAGTTCGCCCGGACGATCGCCGAGAAGCTGATGATCTACGCCCTCGGCCGCGGGCTGGAGCACTACGACGACCGGTCGGTCGACGCGGTGAGCAAGGCGACGGCCGACGGGGATTACAAGTTCAGCCGGCTGGTCGCCGAGATCGTCAAGAGCGACCCCTTCCGCATGCGGCGCGGGCTGACGGCGGCGGCCGGTGATGCGGCTGAAAAGGCGGCGTCGGCGTCGGCGACGCCTTAATCCCGGGCCGAGCCGCCGGCCCCGGCCAGCCTTCACCCCGCGAGGACGCGTCCTGAAGATCGCGTCGATGCCATGGCCATGACCGCGCATTGGTCGGCACAACTTCAGCGGGAACAACTGCATCGGGCGGCACGGGACGGCGACCTAAGCCGGGTCGAGGCGCTCCTGCGGGCGAAGTACCCGGTCAACCGCTTTGACGACCTGGGCCACACGCCCCTGCACTACGCCGTCGGCGGCGAGCACCTCGAGGTGATCGCCCGCTTGATCCGGGCCGGAGCGAACGTCAACGCCCACGATGAACGGACCATCGGGAACACCCCGCTGAGCGATCACGCTGACGCGTGTTCCTACGAAGCGGCGAAACTGCTGGTTGACGCCGGTGCCGACCCGACGATCCCGGGGTGGATGCAACTCACCGCCCTCGATCGTGCAAGGAAGCGCGCCGACGCCGAGCGGGTGCGGCGGCTGTTATCGGACGCCGCCGAGCGACTCGGCCGCTGACGCGGTAGGCTCCGCTTATCCCCCCTATAGGCGGATCTTCTTCAACCGCTCGCCCGCCCGAGCGTAAGGCTTACTGATGACCCGCACGAACCTTTCCCGCCGGACGATGTTGAAGGGCCTCGGGTGCGCCGTGGCGCTGCCGTGGCTGGAGTCCATGGGGTCGCTGACCGCCTGGGGCGCGGCCGCTGCGGTTCCGGAGAACGTGGTGAAGGGCGCGCCGAAGCGGATGGCGTTCCTGTACGTCCCGAACGGCGTGAACATGGGCGACTGGACGCCCGGGACGGTCGGTCGGCTCGGGTCCGATCTGCCGGCCATCCTCCAGCCGCTGACGGCGTTCCGGGACGACTTCTCGATCGTCACCGGGCTGGCGGCCGACGGGGCCCGGGCCCACGGCGACGGCGGCGGCGACCACGCCCGGGCGCTGTCGGCGTTCCTGACCGGTTGCCACCCCCGCAAGACTGACGGCACCGACATCCGCAACGGCGTCAGCGTCGACCAGATCGCCGCCGCCCGGCTCGGCGAGCACACCCGGCTGCCGTCCCTCGAGATCGGGACCGAGCAGGGGTCGATGGCCGGCAACTGCGACAGCGGGTACTCGTGCGTCTACTCGTCCACGATGGCGTGGAAGAGCGCGACCACCCCGCTGCCGAAGGAGACGAACCCGAAGCTGGCGTTCGAGCGGCTGTTCGGCAGCGGCGGCGGGGCCGAGCGGGCCAAGCGCGACGCCCGCCGCAAGAGCATCCTCGACTTCGTCCGCCAAGACACCCGCGACGTGTCGAGCCTGATCAGCCGGAACGATCGGCACAAGCTCGACGAGTACTTCACGGCCGTCCGGGACATCGAGCTGCGGATCGAGCGGGCGGCCAAGCTGCCGGAGCCGGTGCTGCCGGACGGGTACACCCCCCCCGGTGGCGACATCCCGAAGGACCCGGTCGAGCACGTCCGGTTGATGGCCGACCTGATGGTGCTGGCGTTCCAGGCCGACGTGACGCGGGTCTGCACGTTCGTGCTGGCCAACGAGGGGAGCAACCGGCCGTACCCGTTCATCGGCGTCAACGACGGGCACCACGACCTGTCCCACCACGCCAACGACGCGGCCAAGAAGTCCAAGATCCGCGAGATCAACAAGTTCCACGCCACCCAACTGGCGTACCT
>JAQGHJ010000575.1 GCA_028288905.1 Phycisphaerales bacterium
TGGCCGGGACGGCGGCCGGGTCCGGGAGGGCGAACAGGCTTATCTTGCCGTCGATGGTGCCGAGGGCGATGCGGCGGCCGTCCGGGGTGAGGGCGGCGGCGGTGTCGAGCAACACGATATTCGGCCCGCGGATCGGGACGCCGTCGTCGGCGTCCGGGCCGCCGCGGACGTCGGCCGGGTACGTCTGGACCGGGGTGTGGCCGAAGTACCCGGTCCGGGTCCACCGCTTGGGCCGGAGCACCTCCCGCCCGTACCGGCCCCAGACGATCTGGTACCGCAGCCGCCCGTCGGCCGCCAGCCGGTCGGCGATCGGCGGGTCAGCGTCCGGCTCGTCGGCGTCCCACAGGGCGTGGGCGACGAAGAAGTCGGGCGTCTCGATCACCGGCTCGAGGTTCCGGACGAACGCCCGGTGCGCCGCCGGGACCGGCGCGAACAGCCGGGCGACCGCGTCATGCGTCGGATGGGCGGCCGCCTGTTCGACCTCCCACGGCTCGACCCCGTAGCTGTGCAGCGTGTCGGCCAGCCCGTACCGGACGAACCACGCGAACGCGGCGACCGCGTCCGGCGCGCTGGGGTTGGCGACGTAGTTCCGGCCGTTGACGAGCAGGTCGAAGATGTCGTCGTGGTTCCCGCGGGCGAACCGGGCCCCGTCCAACGCCAGCAGGAAGTCGAGCACGCCGCGGGCGTCCGGCCCGCGGTTGACGTAGTCGCCGACGAAGAAAAACCGGGCGACCGGGTCGTCCCGCCGCACGAGGTCGACGAGTGCCCGGAGCGGGCGGAGCATGCCGTGGATGTCGCCGATGACCCAGTTCATGTGATAACGACTGCCGGAGCGCGCCGCAGATTGTTGGCGCGCCGCGGGCGGTCCGCCGGGGTCACGGGTAAATTGAGGACGGGCGACGGCACCCGCCGGGCCGGACCCGACGGGTCGGACGGGACTCAACGCGGCCCGGGGCTGCCTTCGGGCGGAAGGGTGACACCCGCTATGACGCTGGACGAACTACGAGCCCTGGCATGCTCCCCGAAATCCGCCGCCATGCCGGCCGACGAGATTAGGACTCTTGCAGCGCTGCTGCCGGGCTGGGAAGCGGCCGGCGACGAGTTGACCAGGACGTTCCGGTTCGACGACTACTACCGGACGATCGCGTTCGTGAACGCCGTCGCGTGGGTCAGCCACCGCGCCGACCATCATCCCGATCTAGAGGTGGGGTACAATCGTTGTCGGGTCCGGTACACCACACACTCGGCCGGCGGGCTGACGACGAACGACTTCGCCTGCGCGGCGCGGGTGGACGCGCTGGGGTGAGCGGTGCTCGGGGCGCGGGCGGATTCCGCCCTTGCGCGACACCCCGCAGGTCGGTTCAACGCAGCGCGCGTTCCGCCGCCCCGCCCGCCTTGCCCGTCCTTGACGACCGGCGCGGCGTTCCACTACAACGGGCCGCCCTCGCCGGGCGGTCGGTCGTGCGGCGTCCCGACCGACGGAAACGTTCACCCCACGGGTCCGCGCGGCGATGCCATTCCCCGTCCCCCCCAGCCCGCTCGCCGACGTCGCCGGGTCGGTGTTCTCGCTCCGGCCGTGGCTGTTCGAGCGGGTGGGCCTGCCTGCCGGCCCGGTCGTTGACTTCGTCGTCAGCCTGGTCCTCATCGGCACCTTCTTTCTGGGGCTCGTGTCCGCGTCGGCCCTGATCGGCATCTGGGGCGAGCGGAAGGTGTCGGCCCGCATCCAGAGCCGGCGGGGGCCGAACCGGGTGGGGCGGTTCGGGCTGCTCCAGTCGTTCGCCGACGGCATCAAGTTGTTGACGAAAGAGGACCTGACGCCCGGCGGGGCGGACAAGCTGCTGTTCCGGCTCGCGCCGTACTTGGCGTTCGCGCCGGTGTTCGCGGCGTTTCTGGCGCTGCCGTTCGGACCGGAGATGACGTTCGAGCCGCGGCTGGCGGCCGGGGCGTTCTGGGTGCTGGCGATCCTGTCCGTCGAGGTGATGGGCGTGATCCTGGCCGGGTGGGCGAGCGACAACAAGTGGGCCGTCTACGGGGCGATGCGGGAGGCGTGCCAGATGGTCAGCTACGAGATCCCGCTCGGGCTGTCGATCCTGACGGCCGTCCTGGCCGCCGGCACGTTGAACCTCGTGGAACTGGGGCACCTGCAGGCCGGCGGGCTGCACACCTGGGTCGTGTTTCGCAACCCGTTCGTGGCGGCCGCGTTCGTCGTTTTCTTCGTCGCCAGCTTGGCGAGCAACAAGCGGGCCCCGTTCGACCTGCCCGAGAGCGAAAGTGAACTGGTGGCCGGTTACCACACGGAGTACTCGGGGCTGCGGTTCAGCTTTTTGTTCTTCGCGGAGTACGCGGCGATGTTCGCGGTCGCCGGCGTGCAGGCCGGGTTATTCTTGGGCGGCTGGAACGACCCGTTCGGGCTGCTCGGCTACCTGCACCATCGGTTCGTCACCGATCCGGCCGGGCCGAACGGGTGGGGGCTGCTCGCGGTCAACTTGGTCGGCGTGGGCGTGTTCGTGTTCAAGTGCGCGGCCCTCGTGTGCGTGCAGATGTGGGTGCGGTGGACGCTCCCGCGGCCGCGGATCGACCAAGTGCTGTACGCGTGCGTGAAGGTGCTGCTGCCGTTCGCCTGCGTGCTGCTGCTAGGGGCGGCGGCGTGGGAACTGTTCGCCCCGAGCCGGCCGGGCGTGCCGTGGCGGGACTACCACCCGTACCGGCTCAGCGGGTGGGACGGCGCGAAGGCCGCCCTGGTCACGCAGGCGGTTCTGGCGGCCGCCGGGCTGGCGGGGGTGGCGGCGGCCGTCGGGTGGGTCGGGTACGCGATCGCGACGGGCGGCCGGGTGCGGCCGCGGCTGAGCGAGGCGACGCCGGTCCGAATGGCGGTCGCATGACCGGACGGGCCGCCGACATCCTCGCATCGCTCGCCGCGCCCGGCCTCGCCGCGGCGACGGCCGACGGGACGGTCCCTGCGGCTGAGGTGGGGCTGTTCTACCTGTTCGCCGCCCTCACGGCCGGCGCCGCGGTCGCCGTCGTCGCCAGCCGGGACGTGGTCCGGACGGCCGTCGCGCTACTGTTCGCACTCGCCGGCGTGGCCGGGCTGTTCGTGCTGCTGTCGGCCGAGTTCCTGGCGGCCGTGCAGCTGGTCGTGTACGTCGGCGGGACGCTGATCCTGATCGTGTTCGGGGTGATGCTGACGGCCCAGTCCCCGTTCGCCCGATCGGTGCCGACTGGCAGGGAGGTGGCGGTCGGCGTCGTGTTGGCGGCCGTGCTGGTCGCGGCATTGCTGCTGGCCCTGCCGGCGGGCGGCGTCGCGGCCGCCGC
>JAQGHJ010000603.1 GCA_028288905.1 Phycisphaerales bacterium
CGGGAGCGGGGCGAACCATCGGTCCAACGACCCGTCCGGCCGGAGGCGGGCGAGCACCGGCTCGTCCGCCTGCTGCCCGCTGTCGACCCGGCCGACCAGCACCGACCCGTCCGCGGCTACGGCGACCGCGCCGCCGAAGTCGTCGGGGGCCACGTCGAGCGTGACCGCGCCGTCCCCCCCGCCGAACGACGGGTCCAACGACCCGTCGGCCCGAAGCCGGAGGACCCCGAGGTCGTAGTAGTCGTCGGCGCGCCGGATGACCCCGCCCAGCACGACGCCGCCGCCCGGGGCCAGCGCCAGGCCGTTCGCGGCCCCGAACGCGGGGACGCCCGGAAGTGCCACGCCGCGGGTGCCGAACGTCGGGTCGAACGCCCCGTCCGGATTCAGGCGGGCCGCCGCGAACGTCGGCGTGCCGTCGGCCGGGGCGCCGCCGCTGCCGCCGAGGACGATCTTGCCGTCGTCGCGGGCCTGGACGTTGTACGCGCCGAACGGAATCTCGACCGCCCCGTCCCCCCCGCCGAAGCTGAGGTCGAGCGTGCCGTCGGCCGTCAACCGCAGCATCCGGGAGAAGTCGCCCCCGCCCGGGTCCGATCCGACGAGGAGGATCTTGTTGTCCGGCAGCACGAACACGTCCGCCGCCCCGCCGACCGCGTCGAGGTACAGGAGGCCGTCCCCGCCGCCGAACGACGGGTCGGGCCGGCCCGCGGCCGTCAGGCGGACGACGGCCGCGTCGACCGACGAGAAATCTGGGGTCCCGGGGACGTGGTGGCCGTACACGTGCGACCCGGCGATCACCGTCATCCCGTTCCGGCTGTCGATCGCCGACAGCGAGACGCCGTCGTCGGCGAAGTCGGGGTCGGCGGGGTCGGCGGCAGCGGGGAACGCCAGCGTCGTCCGCCCGCCGGCCCCGAACGTCGGGTCCAGGTCGCCGCCGGCGCTCAGCAGCCGCCGGCCCTCCAGGGCCTCGGTGACGGCCGGGGCGGGCCGCGTCGCCGGTCGGCCCGTGGATCGCTTGCGTTGGAGGGTCGGTGAGCGAACGGCAAGCATGGAGACGATCCCCTTTTCCCGCCGCAAGCGTCCGGCCCACGGGGTCGTTTCTGCGAAGCGTTCGGAACGAGTACGGGACGTCCGTCTTCGCCCTCGATCGGTCGGGTGCCTCAAATGAGGTTCGGCACGGTCGACCCGAAACGCCATGCTAGATCGGTGGCCGGCGCGCAGTCGACTGCCGGTTCGGCGGAAGGTCGGATTCGCTCGCAGCCGGGCGACTTGTCGGGTCGACGTTGACGGTTGCACCGGACGTAGGGCGCTGGGGCCGCCGCCGCCGTATGGCTGGCTGTGCCGGCCGTTCGGACCGCCTGGGGCAACCGCCCTCGGGCCCGCGGCCGGACGGCCGGCACAACCGCCCTTACGACGCGGCTAGGGACCGGCACAGGCGGCCGTCGATCGGTCGGCCGAGCCGGTGGCGCCCCGCCCCCCGCCGCCGCCGATCACGGCTTGGCCGCGTCGCCGATCAGGTTCCGGACCAGGAACTCCGCCCGCTTCCGCGACCCGAACGGTGTCTCGGCCGCCCCGTGGCCGGCCCCGACGACCACGACCAGCTCGAAGTCCTTCCCCGCTTTCTGCAGCGCCCCGGCAACCTGCATCGTGCTGGCCGGGTCGACGTTTGAGTCGAGCTCGCCGACGACGAGCATCAGCTTCCCCTCCATCAGCCCGGCGTTCACCGCGTTCGAGCTGGCGGCGTACTCGGGGCCGACGGGCCAGCCCATCCACTGCTCGTTCCACCAGATCTTGTCCATCCGGTTGTCGTGGCACCCGCAGTCGGCCACGGCGACCGTGTAGAAGTCGTGGTGCCAGATCAGGGCTGCCATCGCGTTTTGCCCGCCGGCCGACCCGCCGTAGATGCCGACCCGCGTCAGGTCCATCTGCTTAACCTGCCCCGCCGCCGCCTTGATCCACGCGACGCGGTCGGGGAAGCCGGCGTCCTTCAGGTTCTTGAAGCAGACGTCGTGGAACGCCTTGCCCCGGCCGTTGGTTCCCATCCCGTCGCACTGGACGACGATCATCCCGCGGTCTGCCAGCTTCTGCTGCTGCCCGTACCCGACGCGGAACGCCTTCGGGGCGAAGAACCCCTGCGGGCCGGCGTAGATGTTCTCCAGCACCGGGTAGGACTTGGCCGGGTCGAAGTCCTTCGGCAGCACGAGTACGCCGAAGATGTCCGTCTTGCCGTCTCGGCCCTTGGCAACGAAACGAACCGGCCACCGCCCGCCGCGGGCGGCCAGCACGTCCGCGCCGTCCGCCTCCTCCAGCTTGCACACCAGCGCGCCCGTGCCCGCCCGCCGCAGCTCGGTCACCGGCGGCAGGTCGACCCGGCTGTACGTGTCGACGAGGTACTTGTCCCCGGGCTTCCACCGGACGCTGTGCGTTCCATCCCCCTCGGTTAGGACCGTGAACCCGGTGCCGTCGAAGTTCGCCCGGCAGAGGTGCGTGTAGTACGGGTCCTGCCCCGGCCGCACACCGCCGGCCCGGAACCACACCTGCCGGTTCGCCTCGTCCACGTGTTCCACGCCCTGCACCACCCAATCGCCCCGGGTGACCTGGCTCTTCACCGCCCCCGTCCGGGCGTCGTAAAGGTAGACGTGGTTCCAGCCGTCCCGCTCGCTGGCCCAGAGCAGTTCGTCGTCACCGAGCCAGCGGCAGAAGAACTTGCCGGAGTAGTCAATGAACGTGTCGCTGTGCTCGTCGACGACCGCTTTCGCCTCGCCGGTGTTCGCGTCGACCGACACGACCCGCAGGACCTGGTGCCCCCGCTGATTGTAGACGAACGTGAACCGCGACGAGTCGGCCGCCCACCGCACGTCCTCGATCGTCCACGGGTTCGGGAACAGGTCTTCCCGGATCGGGATCGGCTTGCGGGCGGCCACGTCGAACAGCACCGGCCGGGGGTGGGCGACCCGGTCGCCGGGCTTGAGGTAGTCGAGCGTGCGCACCTTCGGCTGGACCTGGTCCTTCGGCGACGACTCGACGACCTGCACCTTGTGTTCCTCAGCCGGCTCCGTGCGGAACGCGACGAGGCGCTTGCCGTCCGGCGACCACCACGCCCGGTCGGCCGCGTACGCGTCGCCCGGCTTGCCTTCGGCAGTGAGCTGGACGTCCGCCGCACCACCGCCGCCGCCGCCGCTGCCGCGGGGGCGGAGGTAAAGGTTGTCCTCGCGGGCAACGACGGCCCACGCCCCGTCCGGAGAGGCGGCGGACCGGTTCCCGCGGCCGCGGCGA
>JAQGHJ010000619.1 GCA_028288905.1 Phycisphaerales bacterium
CGCGACATCGGCCCGGACGACATCGTCTGTGGGATCGCGGCCGGCGGGACGACCCCGTACGTCCACGGCGCCCTCCGCCGCGGCCGGGCCCGCGGGGCCAGGACGGTGTTCGTGAGCTGCGTGCAGCCGGTGGTGAACGAGCCGGCCGTCGACGTCGTCATCCGCCCGCTCGTCGGTCCCGAGGTGGTGACCGGCTCCACCCGGCTCAAGGCCGGCACCGCCACCAAGCTCGTGCTGAACACGCTGACGACCGTCACCATGGTGCGGCTCGGCAAGGTGTACGGCAACCTGATGGTCGACCTCAAGTGCACGAACCAAAAGCTGTGGGACCGCGGGGCGCGGATCACGGCGACCATCACCGGCGCGACCCGCGAGCGGGCGATGGACCTGCTCAAGCGGGCCGACGGGCACGTGAAGGCGGCCGTCGTCATGCACGAGCGGAACGTCGACCTGGCCGGGGCGAACGCGCTGCTGGCCGCCGCCCACGGCAGCCTCCGCGGGGCGATCGCCCGCTGAGGTCCGTCGGTCGTCTGACGCTGCCGCCGCACAACGTCGGCCGCGTAACGAGATAACACGGGAGCCGGGCGCGGTCGGGCCCGGCTCCCTTCATTTCTCCCGCGGAGCCCTCGCATGCCCCGGCCGCTCGCCGCACGGATTTTGTCGGTCCTGACGCTCCTCGTCCTGGTCCCGGTCGCGTCGGCCGACCCGACGCCGGGCAAGCAGACGGCCGAGCACTACGACCCGGCCGACGGGTCGCCGGGGCTTGGCTATTTGCTTTACCTCCCGGCCGACTACGGCAAGGACCCGGCCAAGCGGTGGCCGGTGATGCTGTTCCTGCACGGGTCCGGCGAGGCGGGCAACGGCACGACCCAACTCGACAAGGTGAAGGTGCACGGCCCGCCGAAGGTGGTCGGGCGGGACAAGGACTTCCCGTTCGTCCTGATCTCGCCCCAGAACCCGGCCCCGGTCCGCCCCGAAGGGGCCAGCCGGCCCGCCGGTTCCGTGGCGACCACCCCCGCAACCCGACCCGCCGCCCGCCGGGGCGGGTGGAACCCGCAGCAGCTCAAGGGCCTGCTCGACACGGTGCTGGCGAACCAGGCGAAGCAGGCCGACCCGGACCGGGTTTACCTGACGGGCCTGAGCATGGGCGGGTTCGGGTCGTGGGCGATGGCGGCGATGTACCCGGACACGTTCGCGGCCGTCGCCCCGATCTGCGGCGGCGGTGATCCGGCGTCGGCCGACAAGATCAAGCACCTGCCGATCTGGGTGTTCCACGGCGAGAAGGACCCGACCGTGCCGATCGCCCGCAGCGAGGCGATGGTGACGGCGCTGAAGGCCACCGGGGCGAAGGACGTCCAGTTCACCCGCTACCCCGACGCCGGCCACGACTCGTGGACCGTCACGTACGACAACCCGAGGCTGTACGCGTGGTTCCTGAGCCATTCGCGATCCGTCGGCGGGAAGTGACAACCCCGAACTCGCCCGACCGGTCAACCCCGCGCCGCCCTGAACGCCCGACGCCACTCCCCCTCTCCCGCCGGGAGAGGGCGGGGGTGAGCGTGAGCGCCGTACCGGCCATCGCGACGAGCGAGGCGGGAAGTCGGGCCCGCTCCCGCAAGTTCCTCCGTTCTTGATTCGCCCCCACCCCGCCCGGATGATCGCGGGCCTCATGCCGCCAACGCCGATCCGCCGGGCCCGCCCGCCCGCGCCGCTGTTTACGATGGCCGTCGCGGCCGCAGTCCCGGTTTCATTCCTTTTCTGCCACGCGGCACCCGCCCGAGCTCAAGCCGTGGTCCCGGCGACGGCCCCCGCGACCAGCCCAGCTGTTACCGTCGTCGAGACGAAGCTCTACTCCATCCCCTCCGACGGCACGAAGCTGACCGACACCGTTGCCAGCCCGGACAACCTGCACGTGGCCGTCGTCGAGTCGAAGGACGGGTCGCACAAGGTGGTGGTCGACGGGACGGCCGGGCCGGCGCACGAGTGGGTGGTCCGTCAGAGCTTGGGGTTCGCCGCGGCCGGCGGGCGGTTCGCCTACCAGGTGCAGCAGGGCGCGACCATGCACGCGGCGACCGGCACGGCCGGCCCGCCTCAGGGCGACAAGGCAGGCCCCGCCACCGCGGCCACGAACGCCGCCACCGCGCCGGCCCCGGGCGTGCGGTGGGACCCGCTGGGCCCGGGCTTTTACGTCGTCGGGCGGATGATGTTTTCGCCGGACGGGCGGCGTTTCGCGTACGCCGCCCAGCGGGCGAAGGACGGGCCGACGGTCGTCGAGGTCGACGGGGCGGAGCACCCGCCAGCCGCCGAGGTGTTCACCGCGGACATGCAGTTCAGCCCGGACGGCAAGCGGTTCGTCTACCGGGTGCGGGAGGCTGGTGGCGGCACCCCGCCGGCGGCCAGTCAGCCCGGTCAAGCTCCCGCCACCGGTCCGACGTCTGCCGGCCGGCAGCGGTACGTGCTCGACGGCGTCCCCCAGCCCGCCTACGACGCGGTCGGGCGGTTCACCTTCAGCCCGGACGGCAGCCGGTTCGGGTACGTCGCCCGGTCGGGCACCCAGACGACGATGGTGATCGACGGGAAGGAGACGGCCCGTCACGCCGCCGTGGCGGGCCTGACCTTTTCCGCCGACGGCAAGCGGTACGCGTACGCCGTCGAGCAGGCCGACGCCGCCGGCAAGCTCGGGGGCAAGCAGGCGCTGGTCGCCAACGACGGGGCGGGCGAGAAGCAGTACCAGTCGTTCGACGGGCTCGGGGCGATCGCGTTCAGCCCGGACGGCCGGCGGGTCGCGATCACGACCCAGGCGGGCAAGGCGTGGACCGTGGTCCTCGACGGTAAGCCGGCCGGCGCGTACGACGGGACGGGCGGGCTGATGTTCAGCCCCGACTCCAAGCGGCTGGCCGTCGTCGCCGGGCGGGGCCGCCAGCAGTTCGTCGCCGTCGACGGCAAGGAGGACCCGCCGGCCGACCTGATCGTGTCCGCGGCGTTCAGCCCCGATTCGGCCCGCGTGGCGGCCGTCGTCGTCGCCAACGGGCAGCGGTGGCTGACGGCCGACGGCGTCCGCATCGGCCCCGGGACGACGTTCGCCTTCGCCCCCACCGGCAGGCGCGTCGCCCACGCCCTGCCCGCCCCCGGCGGCCGGACGTACACGATCGCCCTCGACGGCCAACCCGCTAGCCCCGAGTACGACGCGTCCCCGCCCGGCGCCCGCCTCGTCTGGGAATCCCCCACCACCGTCCGCACCATCGCCGGCCGCGGGAAGGACCTGTTCCTCGTCCGATTGAAAGTAGGCAGTAGGCAGTAGGCGGTACGCAGGGGCAGGAGGACAAGAGGGGAGAAGTTGGGATAGAGCCGGTTCCCTCCGCGTCCCGCCCGGCCTACTGTCTTCCTCTTTGCTTTTGTCCGCCTACTGCCTACTGCGTACCGCCTACTCCCCATGACCGAAACGATCGAAGACGTTCCGGGCGCCGCGTCGCCCGTTCTGCCGCTGGGCTATCAATCCGCCACGGGCGTTTCCGCGATGGACGTCCCCGCCACGGCCGTCCCGGTGCTGTTCGCCCTCAGCTTCTCGCACCTGCTGAACGACACGATCCAGGCCCTTTTGCCGGCGATGTACCCGCTGCTCAAGACGGCGTACGGCCTGTCGTTCGCCCAGATCGGGCTGATCACGTTCACGTTCCAGCTCACCGCGTCGCTGCTCCAGCCGCTCGTCGGGACGTACACGGACCGCCGACCCTGGCCGTACTCGCTGGCGGTCGGGATGGGGCTGACACTCGTCGGGCTGATGCTGCTGAGCCGGGCGGATACGCTCGGGCACATCCTCGTGTCGGCCGCCCTCGTCGGGACGGGGTCGAGCGTGTTCCACCCCGAGGCGTCGCGGCTGGCCCACCTGGCGGCCGGCCGGCGGCACGGGTTCGCCCAGAGCTTGTTCCAGGTCGGCGGGAACTTCGGCAGCTCGCTCGGCCCGCTGGCGGCCGCGTGGGTCGTCGTGCCCCGCGGGCAGCACGCCGTCGCGTGGTTCGGGCTGCTCGCCCTGCTCGGCATCGGCGTGCTGGCCGGCGTCGGCCGGTGGTACCACGCCCGCCTCCGCGACGGCCGGGCCCGCCCGAAGCGGGCCGCCGGCGGCCCCGGCACCGCGGCCCTGCTGCCCCCGCGCACGGTCGCGTTCGCGCTGGTCGTCCTCGTCCTGCTCGTCGTGTCCAAGTACTTCTACTTGGTCAGCCTGACGAACTATTACACCTTCTACCTCATCCAGAAGTTCGGGGTGTCGGTCCAGGCGTCGCAGGTGTACCTGTTCGTGTTCCTGTTCGCGGTGGCCGCCGGCACGATCGCCGGCGGGCCGCTCGGGGACCGGTTCGGCCGTAAGGGGGTGATCTGGGCGTCGATCCTCGGCGTCGCCCCGTTCTCGCTCGCCCTGCCGCACGCCGGGCTGACCGGCACGGTCGTCCTCAGCGCGTTCGCCGGCGTGATCCTGGCGTCGGCGTTCAGCGCGATCCTGGTGTTCGCCCAAGAACTGGTCCCGGGCCGGGTGGGGATGGTGGCCGGGCTGTTCTTCGGTTTCGCGTTCGGCGTGAGCGGGATCGCGTCCGCCGCCCTCGGCCGGCTGGCCGACCACCGGGGCATCGAGTACGTGTTCAACGTCTGCGCCTACCTGCCGCTGGCCGGGCTGGTCGCGGCGCTGCTGCCTGACCCGGGCAAGCGGCGGCGGACGGCGGTGGCGGCCGAGTAAGGGTTCGGCGCGTCATGTAGCCGCAGCCCGTCCGCGCCCCGTTACTCGTCCCGGTCCGGCTCCCCAACCACCTTCTGGGCACCGTGCCGGACGTACAGGATCTGGACGACCCGCTCCGACTCGTCCACCCGGTAAATGATGCGGTGGGACCGGACGATCCGGTGCCTCAGCGGCTCACCCAGGTACTTCGCCTCCGGCGCGACGCCGAACTTCAGCGGCATCGCTTCCAAGGCGTCGATCGCTTGGTAGACGTCCCGGAGCCACTGGCGAGCGCTCTTGGGGGCGCGATCGTGGAGGTATTGATAGGCCGCCGCGAGTTGTGCCTCGGCCGTCGGCGTCATCCGGACGGCGTAGCTCACGGGTCGATCTCGACGCCGGCCCGAGTCGCCAAGTCCCGGAGCACGTCCCGGGCCGGACGACCCTCGCCCCGC
>JAQGHJ010000627.1 GCA_028288905.1 Phycisphaerales bacterium
GACGGGCCGTGCCTGACGGTCGAGGGGTGACGGGCGGGCGCGGCGGGCTGCACGCGGGGTCGCCGATGCGGGCCGTGGTCAGTGGATCGGCCCGGCGATGCTCCAGACCAGGCTGTCGCACCGGTTCGCGTCGCTGGTTGCCGCCGAGTACGGCAACTGGCTGTCCGGCAATTGCGTGTCCCGCCACTTGTAGTACCCGACGTGGCCGTCGGCGAACAGCAGGTTCCCGCCGCCGTTGTGCCGTGTCGCGAACCGCTTCCAGTTGCTTTTCGGTTGCCCGACGTTGCTGACGAACCCGGACGCGTTCGCCAGCCCGGCGTACACGGTCGGGTTCTCGGCGACGAACCGCTGGACGGCCGGGTCGCGGTACTCGGACGGGTTGTGGATCTTCTCGACGAACGTGACGACGGCCGACGCCGGCCGCAGCCGGGCGATCTTGACCGTGCTGAAGCTCTGGGTGCTACCGAACGTGTTCGTCAGCGACGCGTTCGGCACGTACGACAGGTTGAACTTGAAGAACGACCCGTTGACCGGGGCGAGCTTGCCCTGGCTGTCGGACCCGTACAGCAGGAAGCATTGGGCGTCGGGGGAGATCACGTCCGACGCCTCCCCCCCGCCGATCGTCGCGGCCGGCCCGGCAGCCGGGCAGACGTAGGTGGACGCCCGGCCGCCGGGGGCGGGGGCCGGGTCGCCGGCTTGGTCGCCCAGCAGCAGGTCGTAGTATGGCTTGCCGCCGGTCATGGCGGGGACGGCGTTGAACCACAGGCTCTGGTCGTCCACCCCGCACACCCCGCCGCCGGGCGCGAACGCGTTGTCGGAGTTGTTCGAACCGTCCGGCCCCTTCTGCGGGACGTACCCCTTGTTCTGGTCGCAGTACATCGTGAACCCGAGCCCAATCTGCCGGAGGTTCACGGCGCAGGCGGCCTGCTGGGCCGCCTGCCGGGCCCGGTTCAGGCTCGGCAGCAGGATGCCGACGAGCACCGCGATGATCCCGATGACGACGAGCAGTTCGACAAGCGTGAACCCCGACCCGTTGCGACGCCTCTGCATGCGCTGGTTCATCCCGATCAAGTATGTCCGGACCGGGGGTTCATCTCACGGCCGGATCTGTTGTTGGTCCCCGGGTCGTTCAGTACCAGCCGGCTGCCGTCGGGGGATCTCCGGGAACGCGTTCGTCGTCCCGGCGTTCACGTCCGGGGCGATCGCCGCCGCCGATTCCCCCGTGGCCGGCTCGGCCGCTGCGTACCGGTAGCACCACTCCTAACGGGTCAGCCGCACGGTGCCGGTGCGGGCCCAGATGTTCGTGGTCGCGCGCTACTGGCGGAAGCGCGCTTCGTCCATCAGGCGGACGCGGAGCCGGCCGCCGTGCGGGGCGACTGCGTTCCTCTCGGCGCGGGCAAAGGGGGCCCTGCTCCCGGAACTCGGCCGCCGCCGCGGGGTCGTCCTTCTCGTGCCGCGGCCGCGGGGCCAGGCACGGGTACCCCGGGCGCCCGAGCAGGTCGTATGCCCCGTCGAGGCTGTACTTGGCGCCGAACTACCGTTCGAGGATCGCGACCGCGTCCGTCCCGCGGAGCGTGCGGACGCCGCCGCCGGGCGGCGTGGGGCCGGCGTCCAAGCGGGCCCTGAACTCCGCCTCCCGCCCGCGCGGCAGCTTCGTCGGCCGGCCCGGGCTCTTGCCCGGCAGCAGTCCGTCGGCCCCGCCGTCGCGGTAGGCGTAGCCCCGGTCCTGCACGCCGCGCCGCGCCCGGCCCACGGCCGCAGCGATCCCGACGGCCGCCGTCCCGTCCAGCGTCATCAGCACCCCGCGGTAGCGGTCGAGTTGCAGCGCGTCCCGCTCCGTCCCCGCCCGCCGCTCCAGTTCCGCCACGTCACCCTGCTCGCGCTCGCTCACCCGCACGGGCAAGCTCCTTTGACCCCCCGGCGCGCGCGTCGTCACATGCGGCGTGGCAAATCGCGAGTGCCGTCGCGCGGGGCTTATTTACGATCTGTAGAAGTCGTTATGAGAACTGACCAAATCAAGAAAGAAGCCGAGGCGGCTAGGCCTCGGGTTCTTCCGTTTACCGGAGGGTTGCTGTCGTTCGCAACCCTCGTTCAATTAGGTTGAGTGCGACGATCTTCGGAATCCGAATGGTCCAATCGAGAGACCACGGCCCTTTGAGCGGCCGGCTCGCACTTGCCTCGTTCCAGTGGAGGGGCCGCCTGTACGGCCCCTATCCGACCGAACGCCCGCTCCGGCTCTTGGCGATGTTCGCGTCGTTCACGTTGACGTCGCCGCTGGCGTTCAGGTCCGTCAGGTAGTTCAGGGCCGACAGCGCCTGCCCGCTCCGGCTCTTGGCCAGGTTCACGTCGTTCACGTTCACCGCCCCGCTCCCGTTCGCGTCGCCCCACAGCGTGCGGACCGCGACCGCTTGCGTCCCGCCCAGCCCGTTGCCGGCCAGGTCCGCCAGGCGGCTCAGGTCGACGGTGACGGTTGACGCGTCCACCGCCCCGGTCAGCTGGAGGGTCAGCGTCGCCCCGGCGACCGAGACGTCGGCCACCGTCGCGTTCGACACCAGGAGGTCGCCGGCGTCCAAGAACCCGTCGGCCGCCGTGACTCCCGCCGAGAAGGTGAGCACGAGCGTCGTCGGGCCGCCGGACCGGGGTTCCACGGTGGCCGCGCCCGCGGGGGTGCCGAGGGCCAGCGGTAGGTCGAACGCCCCGGCGGCGCCGTGGGTCTTGCGGGACGCCGCCGCCGTCAGCACCGTCGGCGGCGGGGCGAGGTTCCCGAAGTCCCGGCCGGCCGCGACGGCCCCGGCCGCCAGCGTCAGGTTGTACGGGGCCGACGGGCTGGTCTGGGTCAGGCCGGCCGGGACGACCTGCCGGACGTTGTACGCCCCGAACGTCGAGCTGGGGGCCAGCCCGGCGAACGCGTAGGCGCCGCCCGCGTCGGCCGTCGTCGTTCGGTCCGCGTACGTGATCGTCAGGCCCCACGACTGGATCGACCCGGCGTCGACCGAGAAGAAGTCCCGGGCCTCCAGCTTCCAGGTGCCGTTCGGGTCCTCGCCGGCCAGCGTCGACAGCGGGGTCCGCGGGCGGAACGTGCCGGTGAACGGGGCGGCCGTCGACGCCTGGATGCTGGCGGCCGCCGCGTCGTCGAACACGGTGTTCGTGAAGTTGTCGCCGCAGGTCTGCACCTGCGACACGAGCGGCACCCGGACCCCGCCGGGGCTGACCAGCGTGAACTCCAGGTCGTTGTCGAACGTGTGGGTGGCCGACAGCCGGGCGACGACCTTCGTCACCCGCCCGGTCAGCCCGGCCACGGCCAGGCTCGACGTGACCCGGGACGGCCGACCGCCGGCCGCCGCGCCGCCGTCCGGGATGGCCGTCGCCGTGTTGTTGGCGAACGTCGCGGACCCGGCGTCGACCACCCCGTCGGCGTCGGCGTCGAGGAACACGGTCGTCCCCGGCAGGGCCGGGTCGTCCGCGTCCCGGACCCCGTCGGCGTCGGCGTCACGGAACACCTGCCCGGCCACGCTCGCCCCGGCCACGGCCGCCAGCGCCTGGTCCGCCCGCACCAGCCCGTACCCGGTGTCGTAGTCGTACCCGGCGGCCGACATGTCGGCCGCCGTCGACTGCATGGCCGAGTAGATCTGGGTCGCCGTCAACGACGGGACGGCCTGCTTCATCAGGGCAGCGACCGCGGCCGCGTGCGGGGCGGCGGCCGACGTGCCGAAGAAGTTCGGCAGCCCGTTCCCCTCGGCGTCGTCCCCGAAGAACGTCGTGTCCGTCCCGTCGACGGACGTGAACCGCGGCTGCGGCCGCTGGTCCGGGGTGGCCAGGCGGGCCCCGGCCGCGTCGAACAGGATCGGCGTCCCGCCGGCCGACGAGAACGACTCCATCACCGGCGGGGTCGTCCCGAACCCCGGCGTGTCCTCGTAGTACGCCGCCCCGACCCCGGCCCCGGCGGCCGCGGTCGGGTGCCCGAACGTCGTCCCGGAGTTCGTCGCGTACGCCGCGATCTCCCCCTGCCCCTGGTTCACGTACTTCATCGCCCCCGGCACCGGCCCGGTCCGCAGCTTGGCCGTTAGATAGACGGTCGTGGCGGCGGTCGCGCTCGGGTTCGTGTAGCTCAGCAGCTCGACCGGGTCCCCGCCGGCGTCGTTCCCGGTCGCCGACGCGACCACTGCCGTCTTGGCCGCGTTCAGCAGGTACAGGTTCACGTCGCTGGCGCTGGCGGCCCCGCCGGCCGACGCGTACGGCTGGTCCCACTGGAACGACAGGTCCAGCGCCTTCCCGCCGTCCAGCGTGATCGCCTGGTACACGTCCGTCCCGGCCCCGGGGTCGAAGTCGTGGAACGTGCCGGTGCCGGCCGCCCCGGGCACCGTCGCCGTCGTCGGCCGGAACGCCGACTCGTACGCCGCCCGCGCGCTGTTCCCGGCCGCCGAGAAGTACGACGCCCCGTACGTGTTCACGGCCGTGCTGATCGCCTGGGCGATGATCCCGTCCTGGTAGATCGGCTCGTCCGAGTACCCGACGTCGTCCACGATCACCTTCGCCCCGGCCCCGCCCTGGCTGACCGGCTTGGCCAGCGCGACGATCCCGGCCGCGAAGTCCGCCTCCGACTGGTACGCCGTGTAGAACGCCAGCCCGGCCCCCGGGGCGACGTCGTACACCAGCTGGGCCATCGCCCGGCCCTCGTCGCTCGCTGCGGCCGGGTAGTCCTTCAGCACCCGCACCCCGCTGGGCAGGTCCCCGCTGGCCACGTCCGCCGCGTAGCTCCCCGGGCCGGTGTCGAAGCTGTCGGACAGGATGCCGACCGTCACGCCCGCCCCGGTCACGCCGAACCGGGCCGCCCCCAGGTCC
>JAQGHJ010000662.1 GCA_028288905.1 Phycisphaerales bacterium
GTACAGCTTCGTGTGGCTGTTGACGTCCATCCACTTCTTGGCCTCGGGGAACATCGCGTTGCCGATCTTGGGGATCGGCAGCATGTCCGTCATCTTCACGCCCGTCAGCTTCTCCAGCGCCTTGCCGTACGCGACGGCGTGGACGCCGCCGCGGACGAACAGGTACCCGAGCATCTCGCGGGCGGCCGGGTCCTTCGTCATCTGGTACACCCGGAGCTTGTTCGTCCGGGCGGCGTTCTCCAGGAAGAAGTTGTGCAGCAGGTCGAGGATCAGGTTCCCGCTGCTGAACACGTACGTCCCGTTCCACGGCAGGCCGCCGGCGTCCACCGGCAGGGCGTTCCGCCCGCCTGCGATGAAGTGGTGCGGGTTGTAGTTGTTCACCGTGTCGGTGATGTCGTGGATCGGAGTGCCGAGCGGGTCCTTGTCCGAGTCCTCCTGGACGTCGGTCTCCGGGCCGTTCAGCAGCGAGTTGATCGCCGCCCCGACGAGTTGGATGTGCCCGAGCTCCTCGGCCGCGATGTTCGCCACCAGCTCGTAGTACGGCCCGAGCTGCTTCTTCCCCCGCATGTTCATGCTCTGGGTGAAGTAGTTGTTGAACGTGCTCATCTCGCCGAACCGACCGCCCATCAACTCCTGGACGGCGGCCGCGGACTCGGGGTCGATCTTCTTGCTCGCCGGGAGTTGGACCGGCAGCTTGTCGATGCGCAGAAACATGGTGAATCTCCTTCGTTGGCCGGGACCGGCGGCGGGCGGCTCCGCCGCCGCCCGCCGCCGGCCCGGTGTCGTGAGGGCGAGGGTACGGAGCGGCGGGTGATATCGACAATGGCATTATTCCGTTGCGCGTGATAGGAAACGCCTATGGAGGTTCACCAGCTGGTCTACTTGGTGGCGGTGGCGGAAGAGGCGAGTTTCTCCCGCGCCGCCGAGCGGGTCGGGGTGGCCCAGCCGTCGCTCAGCCAGCAGATCAAGAAGCTGGAGGACGAGCTCGGCACCCCGCTGCTCGACCGGCTGCCCCGGCGGGTCGTGCCGACCGCGGCCGGCGAGCGCCTGCTCGGGCACGCCCGGCGCGTGTTGGCCGAGCTGGCCGACGCCCGCCGGAGCCTCGCCGACGGCCGGGGGGAAATCGCCGGCACGCTCACGGTCGGGGCGATCCCGACGATCGCCCCGTACCTGCTCCCCGACCTGCTCAAGCGCTTCGCCGTTGCCCACCCGCAGGTCCAGGTCGAGGTGGTCGAGGACGTGACCGCCCGGCTCGTCGAAATGCTCGACCGGGCCGAGATCGACCTGGCCGTTTTGTCCACCCACGACGGCGGCCCGACCATCCACTGCGAGCGGGTCGGCGAGGAGGAGTTGGCGCTGCTCGTCCCGGCCCTCCACCGGCTGGCCAAGAGCAAGGCGGTGAGGTGGGACGCGCTGGCCGGCGAGCGGTTCCTGGTCCTCCAGGAGATGCACTGCCTGAGCGGGCAGGTGTCGGAGGTGTGCCAGCGGCAGAAGCTTCGGCCGGCGGTGGCGATGCGGGGGGCCCAACTGTCGACGATCGCCGAGATGGTGTCGGCCGGGCTCGGCGTGAGCGTGGTCCCGGCCATGATGGCCGACCGGGACACGAACCCGGACCGCGTCACCCGCCCATTCGCCGGCGAGCGGCCGACCCGGGAGATCTGCCTCGCCTGGAGCCTACTGCGGTACCGCACCCGGGCGGCCAAGGCGTTCGAGCAGGCGGTGCGGGAGCGGGTGGGGTGAGTAGGGCGTCGGTGGGCGTCGAGGGGTTCGGTGCTCGAAACTTCTTCGTGATGCAGGTGGATATTTTGCCGACCAGGACGTTCCACGCCGGAGGCAGAGCGGGCGCAGGCCCGCGGCCGCCCCGGGGCGCTCGAAACGGCGTTGGAATATTTGGCGAATTGGGCAAGCGGGCACTCCGGCCCGTTCGGCGTTCACCCTCACCCCGCGCCTTCTCCCCGAGGGAAAGACGGACCGCGATGGGGCGTGCGGGATGGCCGCGTAGCCATCAGGGCCGCCCCAGCGCGATCGGGAGGACCGGACCGTCGTTCCCCTCGTTGACCATTCCGCCGCCGGCCGTAAAATGTCGAACCCACGCGGGGCCATCGTTCAATGGCAGGACGGGTGCTTTGCAAGCACCTAATGCGAGTTCGACTCTCGCTGGCTCCATGACAATCGCGAGGTGGACCTCGGCCTCACCGGCCGAGGTTTTTTATTGGTCACGGTGGGTGGCGGGGCGACGGCGATCGATGGGCCATGCATCGATTTCGACGGCGGGCCCCCCAGCTCGGGTGTCGGCGCCACGATCCTCCCAGCCGGGCGGTGGTAGCCTTCCGCCGTTACAGTTCGGCCCGGTCCACAGTGCGGGCCCTGCGGCCCGGCCGCGCCGGCGCCACCGCTAAATTCACCTCGAACCGGAGTCGCCGCATGTGCGGGATCGTCGCCTACGTCGGGCACAAGGCCGCCCAGCCGTTGCTGGTCGAGGGGCTCAAGCGGCTGGAGTACCGCGGGTACGACTCGTCCGGGGTGGCCGTGCTGGACCCGGCCGGCGGCGGGCTGCACGTTCGGCGGGCCGTCGGGCGGATCAGCCACCTGGAGGAGAAGCTGGCCGGCGGGGCCGACCCGCTGCCGCCGGCCGTCACCGGCATTGCCCACACCCGCTGGGCGACCCACGGCCCGCCGACCGAGGCGAACGCCCACCCGCACGCCGACGCCGCCGGCCGGATCGCCCTCGTCCACAACGGCATCATCGAGAACTACGCCGCCCTCAAGCGGGTGCTGGCCGACAAGGGGTACGCGTTCAAGAGCCAGACGGACACCGAGGTGCTGGCCGTTCTCGTCGGCGACCTGTACCGCCAACTGGCGGCCGAGGGCGGGGCGGCCCGCCCGGACGCCGGTGCCGTTTCGTCCCTGCTGCAGCGGGCCGTCCGGGCGGCGCTGCACCAGGTCGAGGGGACGTACGGCATCGCCGTCCTGTCGGCCGACGAGCCGGGGATGCTGGTCGTCGCCCGCCGGGGCAGTCCGCTCATCGTCGGGGTCGGCGACGACGAGTACGTCGTCGCGTCCGACGCGTCGGCTATCGTCGAGCACACCACCCAGGTCATCTACCTGAACGACAACGAGATGGCCGTCCTCCGGGCCGGCCCCGGGCGCGTCGCCTCGCTCCGCACGACGACGATCGGCACCGGCGCGGCCGACGGCGGCGGCGAAATCGAGGTGTCGCCGGTCGTCAAGCAGCTCGAGCACAAGCTCGAGGCGTACGCGCTCGGCGAATACCCGCACTACATGCTCAAGGAGATCTTCGAGCAGCCCCAGGCGCTGCGGAACTGCTTCCGCGGCCGGGTCGAGCAGCGGGAGGGCCGGATCGTCCTCGGCGGCATGTCCGACCGCGCCCGCGATCTCGTCAAGGCCCGGCGGTTCGTGCTGACCGGACAGGGCACCGCGTGGCACGCGGCCCTCGTCGGCGACTACCTGATGGAGGACTTGGCGAAGGTCGTCACCGAGGCGACGTACGCCAGCGAGTTCCGGTACCGCAACCCGATCGTCGAGGAAGGGACGGTCGTGGTCGCGATCAGCCAGAGCGGCGAGACGGCCGACACCCTCGCCGCCCTGCGGGAGGCGAAGGACCGCGGGGCGCTGGCGCTCGGGCTGATCAACGCGGTCGGCAGCACGATCGCCCGGGAGACGGACGCCGGCATCTACCTGCACGCCGGCCCGGAGATCGGCGTGGCCAGCACGAAGGCGTTCACCTGCCAGTTGGCGGCCCTGACCCTGCTGTCGCTGTACGTCGGCCGCCGCCGGTACCTCAGTCAGGGCCAGGCGCAGGAAGTGATCGACGCCCTGTGCGCCGTCCCCGGCCAAGTCGAGCAGGTGCTGAGGACGAGCGAGCAGGTGAAGGACATCGCGAGGCAGTTCGTCGACCGCGAGAACTGGCTGTTCCTCGGCCGCGGGTACCACTACCCAGTCGCGCTCGAGGGCGCGCTGAAGCTGAAGGAGATCAGCTACATCCACGCCGAGGGCATGCCGGCGGCCGAGATGAAGCACGGCCCGATCGCCCTGATCAACGACGGCATGCCGGTCGTGTTCATCGCCACCAAGGGCCACCAGTACGACAAGGTGATGAGCAACATCGAGGAGGTCCGGGCCCGGGGCGGGCGGATCATCGCCGTCGCGACCGAGGGGGACGCGGACATCGGCCGCCACAGCGACCACGTCGTGTACATCCCGCACACGATCGAGCCGGTGCAGCCGCTGCTGAGCGTCGTGCCGCTGCAACTGCTGGCGTACCACGCGGCTGTGCTGCGGGGGTGTAACGTGGACAAGCCGCGGAACCTGGCGAAGAGCGTGACGGTCGAGTGAGGCGGGACAGGGGATTGTGGGGTGCGGACGGGTTATGATCTGCACCATGACGCTGCTGGATGTGGAAGCGCCGGCCAAGGCGTTCGAGCCGGGTTCGACCGGCTGGACCGCGACGGACCTGGACGACCCCGCCATCGAGCGGCAGTGGTCGGCCGGGCGCTACGAGATCATCGAGGGGGTGCTCAGCGTGATGGCGGCCGCGTTTTTCGTCGGTGGCGAAGGGCTGCACAACCTGATCGACCGGGTGAAGGACCACCTGAGGGCGACGGTCGGAACGCGCGTCGGGTTCTCGGGCGAGGTCGACGTCGTGATCGACGAGCCGCGCGTGCTGCGGGCCGACGCCGTCTACCTCGACCGCGATGCGAAGCACCGCCAGGCGGCGGCGGCCCGGGCGGCTGGCCGTCGGGACCCGCGCCGCACCCGCATCCTCGTCCCGCCGACGCTCGTGATCGAGTCGGTCAGCCCCGGGCACGAGGCCCACGACCGGCGGACGAAGCGGCGATGGTACGCCGAGTTCGGCGTGCCGAACTACTGGCTGCTGGACGTGTTCGACCGGTCGCTGGAGTGCCTGGTGCTCGACGGGCCGGCGTACCGGCAGGACGCGGCCGGGCGGGACGCCGACGTCGTCCGGCCGGCCGCGTTCCCGGAGCTGGCGATCCCGCTGGCCGAGGTGTGGGAGGAGTAGGCGTTCGCCTGCCACCACCGTCTCCCGGGCGGCGGCGAACGGTACGCCTCGTCCAGGCAACGGTACGGTCGCAAGAATCGTTCCGGAGCCCGCGGTCGCAATGGCGGGGACGGCGGAACCGTCTGCGCGAGGCCGAAGGCCACCGCTCCGCGGTTTCGCGATGTGCTGTAAAAACCTCGCCGGAACGATCACTGACCCGCCGCGGCCCCCGCCGGGTCCATCAGCCTCACCATCCGGTACAGCGCCTCGGTCGCCGGCACCGGCACCCCGAGCTTCTGCGCCCGCCGCACCGGCTCGCCCAAAATCGCCTCGACCTCCAGCGGCCGCCCGGCCTGGCGGTCGAGCTGCATGCTCGACCGGTACGCCCCCATCGTCGCGGTGTGCGTGATCTGCCGGTCGATCAACTCCGGCGGCAGCGGCACCCCGTCGGCCGCCGCCACGGCCGCCACCTCCCGCATGATCGCCGTCAGCAGCGCCACCCCGTCCGCCGACCCGATCAGCCGGTCGGTCGCCAGGTCCAGGGCGGCACCGAGCCCGTTGAACGGGATGTTCCACAGCAGCTTCTCCCACCGCCCGCGGCGGAGGTCGTCCAGCACGTCGCACCGTACGCCGGCCGACCGAAACAGCTCGGCCGCCCGCTCCACCCGCGGCGTCGCCCCCGGCGGCGACCCGCCGGCCGGTACGTGCTCGCCGATCTTCAAAAACCCGTGGTCGATGTGGTGGATCAGTCCGGGGCCGGTCCGGTGAATGCAGACGAACGCCATCCCGCCGGTCACCCGGTCGGCCCCGAACAGGTCGGCCAATTGGTCCTCGTTTCCCAGCCCGTTCTGGATCGTCAGGATCGTCGAGTCGTCCTTCAGCAGCGGCCCGACGAGCGGCTCGTACGCCGCGTTGCCGGTCGCCTTCAGGCACACGAGCACGAGGTCGGCCTTTGGCGCGTCGGCCGGGTCGCTGTACACGCGCAGCTCGCCCGACGGCAGGTGGAAGCCCTCCTCAACGTCGCTGCGGACGTTCAACCCGTCCCGCCGGACCGCCTCATAATCTGCTCGAAGCAACAGGTGGACGTCGTGCCCGGCCCGGATCAGCTTCGCGCCGTAATACCCGCCGACGGCCCCGACGCCTACGACGGCGATCACTGGTTTGGGAGCGGTGAGCAGGCTCAAGGCGGGGACCTCCGGGTGACGTGGGCGCGGCGGCCATACGGGTCTCCACCGCCGGCGGCGGATGTTGCGAACGGCCGACACCGATACTAGCATCGCTTTGCCCGCGGCGGGACCGCCCGCGTTCCGCCCGCGAGCCCGCATCGCACGCCTCCATGACCTCAGTCGCCCGAACGATCCTCGTCCTGCTCGTGGCCGCCGCGGCCGTCGCCGCCAGCGCGCTCAACGGTCGCGTGCTGTGCGTCGGCGGGGCCGATCACGTGGCGGTCGAGGCGCGGCACGCCGACGGCGGCGGGGCGCTGCCCCGGTGTGGCGACGGCTGTCATCCCGGCGAGCCGGCCG
>JAQGHJ010000690.1 GCA_028288905.1 Phycisphaerales bacterium
CTTGCCGGCCCCGTTCGGGCCGATGAACCCGAAGCAGTCCCCCTCGTTGATCTCCAGGTTCAGGTTCGACAGCGCGACGAGCGTGCCGTACCGCTTCGTCAGGTTCACGGTCTTGATCATCACGGCCATGGGCGGGCACCTGGAGAAGTAGCTTGGGATCGGTGGCAAGGGGGCGGCCCGGCCCAGCGCGCCGCTTAACCTTACGGCGCTATGTCCTGGATCAGCCTCGTCTCGGGGCCGAAGTTCGCCTCGCCAGACGCGTCCTCCACGAGGCCCAGGAGGACGCGCCAACTCTCTCGCGGCGGCTCAACGCCCTGCTCGCGGCAGAGGTCGAGCAGGAACGCATGGTACTGTGCGAGCGTCGCGTCATCGCCGTCTTTCCGGATGTCCAGCCGCTCGTGCCAGTCGCGCGGGACGCGGACCCCGAACGCCCGCTCGGCACGGAACGTGACGTCGAGCAGGACCAAGCCCATGACGCACCACCCGTCGAAATCCGGGCATCGGTCGCGGCAGGCAGGCGGGGTGAGGGCTGTCCCGCCAGCGCCATCACCGACGGAGGGCCGGGCTCGTGGCGGCCGGCACGGTCGCCGGGGCCGCCGTCGGGTCGGCCGGGCGGAGGGCGTCGCGGTTCAGCGGCAGGGCGATCTGGTAGAACGTCACCCCGTCCCCGCCGAGCCGATTGTCGTTCACGTCCATCGGGAGCGGGACCGGGGCCCCGGTGCTCTGGGCGAGGATCACCAGCCGGCCCGACGCGACGAGCCCGGACGCGTCGAAGTCCCGTACGCCCCGGCGGATCGGCTCCGGGCGGGCGTCCGTCTCGGCCTGGGCCCGGCGGTACGGGCCGACGCGGTCGATCAGGGACATCAGCGGGAACGACCGCGGGTACCCGCGGTCCCGGTCGTCGTACACGTCGCTCCCGAGCGACCGCCCGAGCCCGTCGAGCCAGTACCGGCTCCAATTGTTCGTCTCCTTGTAGACCGGGTCGAGCCGGCCGGCGATCGGCGTGTTGCCGGACCCAGGCTTGAGTTGGTCCAGCGGCTTGCTCTCGGCGTACTTGGCGGCCGCGTCGATCACCTCCCCGCTCTTCCACAACGGCAGGTACAGCACCCGGTCGGCGGCCGCGTTGCGGCTCGCGCTGGCGTCGACCCACCCGTACGTGTACGCCAGGTAGACGTGGACCAGATCCCGGCCTGTCTTGTTCGTCAGCTTGCCGGCCAGCGGGGTGCCGGCCGACCGCTCTTCAACCACGGCCACGTCCCCGATGACGCCCTCGGCGGTCTGCCCGGCCCACCGGCCCTCGATCTTCTTCAGCGTGCTCCGGTACGGGAACCCGACGGACGGGGCCTTGCCGGCCAGCACCGGGTCGGTGTCGACGAAGTACTTGGCCGTGTCCGTGAACCCGGCGTCCTTGTCCGCCTTGAGCCACTGCGGGTGGATCGCGTACGGCCCGACCGACGCCGTCCGGTCGGCGGACGGGGCGGCCAACCCGACCGTCTGCTCCCCGTCCTTCGGGATGTACAGCCCGACCCACCCGTGCATCGTGGCGGCGAACCGCGGGGTGCCGTCGGGGGCCGGGGCGTCGGGCACGAGCCGGACCAGCGTCACGTGCTTCGCCTCGGCCCCGCCGCGGAGCAGCAGCCGGACCAGCACGACGGTCAGCAGGGCGGCGGCGAGGGCGGTCGCCCCGAACACGGTCCAGCTCAGCCCGCGGCGGCGCTTGGCGGCCAGGAACAGGTACGACCCCGGCCCGGCCACCACCCAGTACCCCACGAAGAAGACGACGGCCAGGAACACGTACGCCGTGCTCCGGGCCCCGTGCTCGGTCCCGCGGTTGACGACGGCGACGCCGATGTCCGTGCCGTTGCGGCTGCCGCCGTACTGGTTCTCGGCCACCTCGCCGGCGGCCTTGCCGAACGTCTTGGCGTTCCGCTCCATCTCGCCGGCCGTGCGGGTCTGGTTCCGCCAGCCGAACACCCGGTCGTACAGCCGGGGCCAGCCGTCGGTGAGCAGGGTGCGGGGCGGCAGGGCGGCGGCGGCGTTGCCGACGTTCGCGACCGCCCCGCGGGTGGCCGGCGGCGGGGCGGTCGGGTCGGGGGCACCGTTGAGCGCGCCGCTGCCGAGGTCCTGGGCGACCCACGACACGGCCCCGAGCCCGTACGCCCGGCGGGCGACGAGCGGGCTCCGGCCGGCGGGGCGGTCGCCCTCGGCCGGCCAGTCGACCCAGGCGTCGACCATCGCGTCCGGGCGGGCGCCGGCGTACGCGACCTCGAACCCGCCCGGCTGGGCCTTCTCGACCGCCCGCCACGCGTCCGGCTTGAACCCGATCGCCTGCTCCTGCACGACCCCGATCAGGTGCGCGAGGTCAAGCTTCGTCCGGACCTGGATCGCCCACGCCGCGTCCGCCGCCGGCCCGACCCGGGCGACGACCGGCAGCATGTCCGCGTCCGCCAGCGCGTCGAGCTGGTTCCGGTCCGACGGCTGGCAGACGGCCAGCTGCCCGCCCTGGCGGACCCACTGCTGGAGGGCGGAGAACTGGGGCGTGTTCCGGATCGCCGACACCTTCGCGTCCAGCCATAGGATCGCGTCCAGCCCCTCGTACCCGACCGCGCTGTCCGGCAGGGCGTCGGTGCGGACGGGGACGAACAGCACGTCCTCCATCACCCCCTGGGCCCCGGCGTACTCCTGGGCGTGGAAGCTGCCCTGCTCGAGCACGACGAGCACGACCTTCACGCCCCGGTCGCCGGACACCCCGCTGCCGCCGGGGTCGACGTTTCCTGCCTTGGCCTGCACGGGCAGGGCGGCGACGTGCGTCTTGCCGCCCTTGTCGTACAGGTGGACCTTGAGCACGTCCCCGAGCTGGGCGGCCTGCCCCTGGCCCGGCAGCCCGCCCTCCGTCGGCTGCGGCTGGAAGTAGACCCAGAAGTTCTCGTGCGCCTGCGGCCCGAGCGTGACCGTGCGGGTGTACACGACCGTGTCCTGGTCCAGGTCCTGCTGGTGGACCTGCAGCTGGTACTCGGCGGGCGCGCTGGTGGTCGAGTCGAGGTGGACGAGCAGCGGGACGTGGCAGTCGGGCCGGTAGTTGCCGGCGAACCCCAACTCGCGGACGTACCCGGTGGCCTGGGCCAGCGCGACGGAGGAGGAGAACAGAACGATCAGCCCCACCCAGGAGAAACGCATCGGTTGGCGAATGTACGCCCGGGGGTGAGGGCGGTCAACGCGAGGGCGCAAGGGAGTAAGGAGTGTCGGGGTAGGACGTGGGGAGGTGGCAGAGGCAGACGGTGGTGTTCGACAGAACACTTCCCCACCCCCTACTCCGACACTCCCCACTCTTCACTTCACCCCGTCCTTCGCCTCGGCCGAGAGGTACTTCCGGTGGATCGCAGCGGCTAGGTCGACGTCGTTGAAGTTCGCCAGCGTGCAGAGCCAGGCGATGCAGTCCGCGAATTCCTCCTCGATGTTCTTCTTGTCTGATTTGCGGGCGAGGGCCCGGGCCAGCTCGCCGAATTCTTCGCAGAACCAGAGCCAAGTGGCCGGCGTGCCGCGGGCGCGGTCGGTGGCCTCGTACTTGTCCGAGACGTGCTTCTGGAAGCGGGCAATCGTGAGGGCCTGGGGGTCGATCGCTCGTAGTTCGGTGGGGTGCGGGTCCATGGGCGGCGATCGTACGCCGGGCGCGGGGGAGGCCAAGGGGCGGTGCGCTTTTCACCGCTCCCTCCGGGAGAGGTCGTCGCCACGCTGCCGCGGCGGGTGAGGGGGGGACGGGCGGGGCGAAGCGACTTCGGGCTCGCGACGCCGGCGGGCGCGGTGCCGGTTCGACCTGCCGACCCCTCACCCCCGCCCTCGCCCGGAGGGCGAGGGAGGAGCGTGCCCGACCTCCTTAGCCCGCCTTCCGTTCGCCGGCGTCCCCCGACTCGCCCTCGTTCTTGTCGCCTTGCCCGCTTTTGTCTGCGGGCTTCGGATCCTCCGTCGGCCGCTGGTTCTTTTGCCGCTCCTGGTCGGCCATCCACGCCTTCAACACGGGGATCACACGGTCCTCCCGCTCGACGCCGGCCTTGTCGGCGGTCTGCTCGCACGCCTCCTTCAGCAACTCGTGCGGCCGCAGGTCGTACGGGTCGACGTACACGGCCTGCCTCGCGTACTTGGCCACCGTCTTCCAGTCCCCGGCCCGCTTGGCGACGACCGCGATCTGCTTGGCGTATCGGTTGTCGCTCTCCTCGACCAGGTGCAGCGCCTCCAGGTGCGGGACGGCCTTGTCGTACTGCTTGGTCACGATGTACAGCCCGGCCAGCCGGGTGTGCGGCAGGGCGTCGACCGGGCGGACGAACAGGATCTTCTCCCACAGGGTGATCGCCTTGCGGCTGTCCCCGACCTTGGCGGCCGCCTCGGCCTGGTCCCGCATCTGCTCGTACTTCTTCGTCGACGCCTCGTCGTACCCCCACCCGGCGACCTGCCCGTCGCACCAGGCGAGGAAGTCCTTGTAGAACTCCGGCATCGGCTTGCCCGTGACGGCCGGGAACACGTCCTCCATCCGCCCGGCGTCCTTGAACAGCGCCAGCATCTTCAGGATCGCCTCGTGCCCGTACGTCTCCTGCACGTACCGGCACAGCCACCAGCTCTCGGCGTACGCGAGCGACCGGTCGGTCGGCTTCTTCGGGCGGACGAACCCCCACGTCAGATTATCGAGCGTGAACAGCTCCTTCTTCGTCACCGCCCCGTACAGCATCGGCACCCACTGCCACCGGATCGGCGTCCGCTCCTCCAGCACGGCCAGCCCCTCGGTCATCCAGTGCTGGATCCGGTTGTCCGTCGCCGCCAGCGTGACCGTGTGCGTGTACTCGTGCCGAAGCACCTGGGCCCAGTTGAACGTGCCCATGGTGTTCCCGCCCTTCCGCGGGCTCACCAGCGTTATCACCCGCCCGGTGCTCGCCCCGACCGTCCCGATCCACGGCGACCCGGTCGTGCGGACGCTGAACGCCGCGTGCGTCGGGAACACCTCGATGAACGTCTTCACCGGCGGCTCGGTCTTGTACTCCCCGCTCACGGCGGCGTGGATGCTCTCCAGGTACTCCGGCAGGTACTCGCCCAGGATCGGGTCCTGGGCGGCGTCGTAGATCAACACGAAGTGCGGCGTCTCGATCCGCTTGTACCCGGCCATGTCGCTCAGCAGCCGCTGGTAGTTCGTCGTCTCCAGGTTGAACGGGTCGAGCTCGCGGGCGGCGTTGATCGTGGCGTGCGCCTCCACCTCGTCCCCGCTCTGGGTGTATAGCAGTCCGAGCCCGTTCCAGGCGGCCGTCCACCAGGGGGCCCGCTCGATGGCGACCTTGTACTTTGCCGCCGCCCGCGGGTATTGCCGCATCGCCCCGAGCTGCTCGGCCACCTCCAGGTAGGCGCCGGCGTTGTCATGCCCGACGTCGACCTCGTCCACCTGCTTCAGGATCTGGTCGGCCTTGTCCTCCCGCAGTTGCAGGGCGTACGTGGCGGCCAGCAGCCCCAGCGCCTCGAGGTTCCGCGGCTGCAGACTCAGCACCCGCTGGATCGGGCTCTCGGCGTCGAGCGGCACCCGCTGGTGCAGCAGGTTCCGGCCCTCCAGCAGGTCGGCCGTGATTGACCCGGGGTCGAACTTGCGGAGGGCCGCGATCGCCGCCTCGCACCGGGCGAAGTCGAACTGGGCGAGGGACAGTTGCCCGACGAGCCGGAGGGTGCGGACGTCCTGCGGGTTGGCCTTGAGGGCGGCGGCGAACTCGCCCATCGCCTGCCGCTTGTCGTCCCGCTCCATGAAGTACTCGCCGGCGGCCACCCGGGCCGGCCAGAACGCCACGTCGATCTCCTGGGCCCGCACGAACGCGTTGAGGATCTGCCGCGGCAGGGCGGTGTTGTTCCGGTACTTCTGGTTCAGCGTCGCCCAGCGGTCGACGCCCCGGCCCATCCAGGTGACCTTCTCGGCGTCGTCGAACTCCGGCAGCTTCGCCTTCGCCAGCCACTTGCCCCAGATCTCGCGCGGCGCGTCGGTGAAGAACGCGTAGTGCGCCTTGGCCCCGTCCGTGTCCCCGAGCCGCTCGCACACCTCGCCGGCCCAGTAGTGCCCGCCCCACGAGTCCGGGTATGCGGCCAGGTGCTCGTGCAGGGCGGCCAGCGCGTCGGCCGCCCGCCCGGTCTCGGCCAGCACCTCAGCCCGCAGCAGCTGCACCCGCGGGTGGGTGGCGAGCGCGACCTCGCCAGCCTCGTACGGCACTTTTGTAGTCTCCTGTAGCGTCCGGACGGCGTCCTCTGTCCGGCCGGTGACGAACAGGGCACGGCCCTTGCACAGGGCGATCGTCACGAGCTGGTCCGGCTTCGGCTCCTTGATCTTGCGGAGCGTGAGCAGGGCGGTCTTGTACCGCCCGGCGTTCACCTGGGCCTTGGCCTTGTCGAAGTCGTTGAAATAGGCGGGGAACTTCAGCGGCGGCAGGTCCTCCGTCATCGCCTGGTCGACCCACCTGACCGGGGCGGCGTCGCGGACGAAGTCGTGGCCGAGGGCGGGGGCGGCACCGGCCACGGCCAAAGCCACGGCGGCGGCGAGCGGGCGAACGCGGCGGGCGAGGGCGAGCGTCATGCGGCGAACCTCGGTTCGGTCTGGGGCGGGTGGCGACGGCACCGTTTGCTACCCGCGGTTCACGGAGCCTGTTTACCGGAAGGTCAAACGGGCCCATCAGTGACACGGGCTTCCAGCCCGTGCGTGGCCGCTCAGTGCTTGATGCCACCGGGTCCGGAGGAATCTGACGTCAGCACTGGTACGCACGGGCTGGAAGCCCGTGTCACTGACGGGCGGTCCGGAATATCTGACACCGAGCACGTGCGCCGTCACCCGCATGCGGCGACCCTGTTCTTCCGGGTACGACCCCTCCCCTACCACCCGCCCCCGTTCTCCATTATACCGCCGGGCGGAGCGGGGCCACGCGCGATTCGGTGACTTGAGCATGATCGGTGACCTGAACCAACTCGTCGGTAACGCCGACGCCTTCCCGGTGTTGAAGCGGTGGCAGTTCTTCAACCACGCCGGCGTCTGCCCGTTGCCGGCCGTCGGGGCCGACGCGTTCCGCCGGTACGCCCTCCAGGCCGAGACCGGCGGGTACCTCGGGACCGGCTGGTACCAAGACGTCGAGGCGCTGCGGGTGCGGGCTGCCGGGCTGATCGGGGCCCACCGGGACGAGATCGCGTTCGTCAAGAACACGAGCGAGGGGCTGAGCATCGTTGCCAACGGGCTCGACTGGCAGTGGGGCGACCGCGTCGTCACGACGGCCGTCGAATATCCGGCCAACATTTACCCGTGGATGGAGCAGGTTCGGACCCGCGGGGTGAAGCTCGTGCAGGTGCCGGAGGAGACGGACGAGAACGGGCGGCAGGCGGTCCCGGTCGAGCGGATCCTGGAGGAGGCCGCCCACCCGAAGACGAAGATCGTCACCCTGAGCCACGTCGAGTTCGCCAGCGGGCAGCGGCACGACCTGGCGAAGATCGGGGCGTTCTGCCGGGCGAACGGCAAGCTGTTCTGCGTCGACGCGATCCAGTCGGTCGGGGTGCTGCCGGTGGACGTGGCGTCGATGCGGATCGACTACCTGTCGGCCGACGGGCACAAGTGGATGCTAGGGCCGGAGGGGGCGGGGATCTTCTACTGCCGGCGGGAGCTGATCGAGCGGACCCGCCCGGCCATTGTCGGGTGGATGAACGTGGTGAACGCCAAGCAGTACGGGAACTACGACTACACCCTGCGGGCCGACGCCGGCCGGTTCGAGTGCGGCAGCTACAACGTCCCGGGCCTGCTGGCGCTGCTGGCGTCGCTGGAGCTGTTGGACAACGCCCGGATCGGGCTCGTCGCCCAGCGGGTGCGGGCGCTGACCGACCTGCTGATCGAGCGGGTGGTGGTCAAGGGGTACCACGTCGTCAGCCCGCGGGACAAGTGGCAGTGGAGCGGGATCGTCAGCTTCACGAGCCCGAAGCACGAGCAGAAGCGGCTCGTGAGCACCCTCCGGCGGGACCACAACTGCGAGATCGCGCTGAGGGAGGGCCGGCTCCGGGCCAGCCCGCATTTCTACAACACCGACGAGCAGATCGTGCGGTTCGCCGAGGCGTTGCCGGGGCACTGAAGGGGGAGGCGGTTCGGTGAATGGCGGCGAACGGCGGCAGAAATGGCGAGACGGCGGCGACTCGTTCGGCCGCGACGTGCTCGGCCGTGGTCAGCGTGACCGGGTTCCGCCCTCTCCCTCCGGGAGAGGGCGGGGGTGAGGGTGAACGTCAAGACCGCCCCGTCCGCGGCGCACCCCGGTCGTGGTGGATGATCCGGCCCGCAACGCCGCGAACCGCGGAGCGGCGGCCTGCGGCCGGGCGCGGACGGTGCCCGCTCATTCCGTCATGCGGTCTTCGGTTGCCAGCACGAAATCTGCCGACGGGACGGTGGTGTGGAAGGCCTCGCCGGAGCGGTTGAGGTACTCGGTGAGCGTGTCCCCCTCGACGTCCAGCCGCCCGGTCTCCGCGTAACCGGCCGGGATCGGTGCGGCGGCGGGGGCGGTGTCGTCGTCCGCCCGGCGCGGCGAGCGGAAGACCCATAGCCTGTCCGCCCACGGGAACAGCGACCGCGCCAGGGTGGGACCCGGCTCGGCCAGCAAGTGGTACACGTCCCCGATCAAGCTGCCGAGGAATTCGCGAAGGTTGATGCGGCCGTCGACGCCGTCGTCATCGTCGAGGAACTTGACGCCGGCCGCTCTCAGCTCGGCCACCCGTCCGGCGCGGGCGGGGTCGTTCCGGGCCGCGGGCGAAGCGGAGACCACGAGGGGGACGGTGCGGGCCGTCCGCACCAGTTGGCTGTCCGGCGGACTACGCAGGTGCGTGTCCAGCACGAACCGCCGGAGCGGCCGGGCCGCCTCAACGCCGCGGGCCGTCAGCAGGGGGTCGTCGGCTAGCACGGTGCCGATGCCGACCACGATCCCGTCCGACCGGGCCCGGAGTTGGTGGACGAGCCGGGACGCGGCCGGGTTGCTGATCTGCATCCGCCGCCCGCCCGGCCCGGCCACCTTGCCGTCGGCGGTCTCGGCCCACTTCATCGTCACGTACGGCCGGCCGCTGCCCTGGGACTTGAGGAACGGCGAGATCAACTGCTTCGCCTCGGCCTCCAGCACCGGGCCGTCCACGCGGATGCCGGCCGCCCGGAGCATGGCGACGCCGTTGCCGTTGACGGCCGGGTTCGGGTCGAGGCAGCCGATCACGACCCGGACCACCTTCGCCGCGATCAGCCGCGGGGCGCACGGCGGCGTCTTCTTGTTCGTGTGGCAGCAGGGTTCGAGCGTGACGTACGCCGTCGCCCCGGCCGGGCCCTCGCCGCGGGCGGCGCAGTCGGCCAGGGCCGTCGGCTCGGCGTGGGGGCCGCCCCAGTGGGTGTGGTACCCCTCGCCGATGATCCGCCCGTCCCGGACGAGCACGCACCCGACCATCGGGTTCGGCTCGACCCTGCCCCGGCCGGTCATGGCCAGACGGAACGCGCGGCGGAGGAACGTTTCGTCCCGTTCCGCGGAAACGGTGGCGGCGGGGGCGGTCACGCCCGGATCTTACCCGCGGAGACCGACGCCGGCCTCCCCGGGGACGGCAGGGCGTCCGCCGGGGCGTCGAGCGGGCCGGTCCGTGACACGGGCTTCCAGCCCGTGCGCGCCCGCTCGGGCGTTCGATGCCTCCGGACTGCCAAGGCATGGTACGCCGGAGCCCGCACGCACGGGCTAGAAGCCCGTGTCACGGACGGGCACGTTCGGCGCCCCACCCGTCGCGGTCAGACGTTCTGCGTGGTCGCCAGCCGCACGCCGGAGAACGACGCGTCGAAAGTGACGGAGTACGGGGCGGACGCCTGCCCGAAGTACAGGATGTTGAACACGTACTTCTGGCCGGCCACCGTCGTCACGGCCAGCTTGCCGTCCTCGTCGCCGAGCCCACCGCCGCCGCTGGTTTGGGCCGTGCCGTCCGGGTTGTACGGCACGCACGACCAGCTCGTGTCGTCCGTCAGGTCGCCGGGCAACTGGTACGTGCCGGCCGTCGTCGCCGTGAACTCGTACTGGACGACCGACTGGGTGGACGCCTGCCCGGTCGCGGCGGATAGGGTTCCGGTGTACGTGCCGCCGTTCGACCCGGCGCCCGTTGACCCACCACCCGTGTTCCCGCCGGTGCCGTCGCCGCCGGTCGTGGTGCCGCCGCCGGTCCCGCCGGAGTTCGTCGGGTCGGTGAACGTCGGGCCCTTCTTCGGGGACGGCTTGGTGGCGATGGACAGCTTGTACGCGACGCCACTCGTCCCGGCAGCCGGGGTGCCGGTGACGCCGACGTAGTACGTCCCGGGCCCGAGGATCTGCTTGCCACTCTTCTTCCCCGCGGCGACGCCGGCCTGCCCGGCGGGGTTGGTCAGCGACAGGGCGGGGAGCACCTGCTTGGCGGGCTTGCCGCCGGCCTTGAGCTTGACGGTGATGGCCGTGTTGGCGGTCACGGTGAAGGAGTAGTAGTCGGCCGCGTCGGTCGTCGACCCGATCGTCTGGGCGGGGGCGAACTTCGCCTTGTCCGCGACGCCGAGCGAGACGGCGGCGGCGACGGTGTCCCCGGCGTCGGCGGCCGGGTCGAACGCCGGGACGGCCGCGCTCATAAGTTGCCGACCTTCCAACGCCTCGAACGCGGCCGGCCTGGCCGTCGATCGATTCTCCTGCGTCCGCGACGTGAACAAGCTACCGAACATGGCCCTCTCTCCTTTTGACTGATTGCGAACCGGGCGGGTCGCCGGGCCGATTGGCCCAAACAGTCCCACACGAAGTGGGTCGGTGGGTGGATGCCTCCGACGACAAGTGCCGCCGGCGGCGGCCGTCGCTCCGACGAGTCGTCGCGGGGACTATAGCGTGACAATCAGAGGGTGCCGGCTGCCCTGATCCGGGCTAGTCAGTCACGTTGTGCAGGCCGGGCGGCGACGGGGGTCGTCCGATGAACGAAGCCGGGCGGCCGCTCGTACGGAGCGTCCGCCCGTGCTGGTTTGTGGGGCGGAACAGTTGCTGAGCGGATCAACCGAAGTGCGGATGCCTCTTGCCCCCTATCCCGGCATTCCGGGAGAGGGCCCGGGTGAGGGCTCGTCGCGGCGGCGGTTCGGATTTACGACCCGGCTCCGCTGCGCGACAAGACCCTCACCCTAACCCTCTCCCGGTATCCCGGGAGAGGGGACCAGACGGCGACGCGTGCCCGGGCCGTTCGCGCCCTCGCCGACCCGACCCCTTGCAACGACCCGGTCAGCCCCCCTCACGCGTTCGACGCGCTCGTCTTCACCAACTGCGAGAACGTGGCGTCGAACGTGATCGAGTAGCTCGTCGACGCTTGACCGGCGTACGCGATCGAGAACACGTACTTCTGCCCGGCCGTCGCGGTGACGGACAGCGTGCCGTTGTCCACGTTGCCGATCCCGCCGCCGCCGGTGCTGGACGCCGT
>JAQGHJ010000692.1 GCA_028288905.1 Phycisphaerales bacterium
GGGCCGGCGTGGCCGCTTGCCCACTTCGCGCAAGCGGTCGTCCACTGTCAGCACCCGGGGCGGGCGCGGGCCGCGCCCGCTCTGCCTCGGCGTGGGGAGGTACCCGCCCGGGGAAACAACCACCATGATCTCGGACGACACGCGCTGCGAACCGCGAGCGTCCGACCCGCCCGCCCCGCACCTTCACCCCCTCCCTATTCCGGCGGGTGAGGGGGAAACGTCGTCGGACGTTCGAGGCGGTGCGGTCGCGGGCCCGCGTTCCGGGTGGCGGTCGTGGTCTCGTTCGTCCGCCCTCGCCCGGTGCCGCGCCCCCAGCGCCTCGATCGCGTCGCACGCCGCGCCCACCGCATCCGTCCCCCGGACCCACCCGGCGACCTCGCGGCACCGCTCGGCGACCTCAGTTGACGTCGTCAGCTCCGCCAGCACCCGAGCGGCGCGGGCCGGGGTGTAGCGGCGGGGCGACACCACCCGCGCCACCCCGAGCCGGGCGAGCCGGGCGGCGTTGTCCGGCTGGTCGTGGGCGAACGGCTGGACGAGCTGCGGGCACCCGGCCGCCAGGGCCTGGGCGGACGTGCCGATCCCGCCGTGGTGGACGACGGCGGCGCACCGCGGCAGCAGCTCGCTGAACGGGGCGTAGTCGGCGTGGACGACGCCGGGCGGCAGGGCGGCCGGGACCTGCCCGCGGTGGCGGGTCAGCAGCACCCCGCGGAGCCCGGCCCGCCGGCAGGCGTCGGCCGACGCGGCGAAGAACGCTTGCCCCTGGGCCATTGCCGACCCGGGCGTGAACGCGACCGGCGGCGGGCCGGCGGCGAGGAACGCATCCAACTCCGGCGGCAGCGGCGTCGCGTCCCGCTCGTCGTACAGCGGGAACCCCACGACCCGCGCCTGCGGCGGCCAGTCCGGCTGCGGGGCCGCGAACCACGCCGGGAACGTCGCCAGCACGAGGTCCGGCGAGTCCCACCACCGCTCGAAGATCCCCCGGACCGGCGGCAGCCCGTGCCGGGCCCGGAACGCGTTCACCGGCCCGGCCAGCGCCCGGTCGACGACGCGGTTGATCAGCTTGTACAGAAGCCGCTTCGCCCAAGTGGGCGCCCCGGGCGGCACCCATAGCCCGGCGTACTTGGGCATGTCGTGCGCGCTCTGAAAGACGGCAGGGGAGAGGTGGACCGTGGCGGCCGGGACCCCGAACGCCTCCTGGGCGACTCGGGCCCCGAAGGCCAAGCTCGTGCCGACGACGACGAGCCGGTCGCCGTGCTCGGCCCGCAGTCGGGCGATGGCGTCGAACGTCGGTTCCGCCAGCGCCATCACGTGGCGCGCGATGGCGTCGAACCCGCGGCGGCCGCGCCACAGGTCCGGGTCGGCCATGATCTGGTGGTAGTCCGCCGCCGTGCTGGTGGCGACGAACCCGAGCCCGTTCCGGCGGGCGAGCGGCTCGAAGTGCGCGTTGGTCACCACGGTCGCGGCGTGACCGCGGGCGAGCAGCCCGCGACCGATCCCGACCAAGGGGTGGACGTCGCCGTGACTTCCTACCGGGACGAGCGCGACGTGAAGGGATAGATCCATCGGGCGGTCACTGTACCGCCCGGACCCACTCCCCGGAGATGCGACCCCCAACCCCTCGCCGGCCGCGGCCGGCACCGCCTCACTTGGCGGTCGCCATCGCCTCGGCCCGGCGGACCTTCGTCGCTTTCATCCCCTTGGGCCCGTCCTCGAACTCGTACTCGACCGTCTCGTTCTCCTGCAGCGTCTTGAACCCGGAACCCTCAATGACCGAGTGGTGGACGAAGACGTCCTTGCCCGTCGCCTCGGCCATGATGAACCCAAAACCCTTTTGGTCGTTAAACCATTTGACCTTGCCAGTGGCCATTGCCAACCCATGCCTTTCAAACGCCGGCGCGGCGAGAAGCGGGCCCATCAAGGCCAGCCGAGATGTGCTCGGGCGCCTGCCGTTTTGTACTGCGGCACCTTCGTCCGCCGAGCCACCCCGTGCGGAATGCGTCCACGATGCCAGGAACGCAATAAATCGGATGCGGAGAATATCGTCTAGCTCACAGAACGCAAAAATTAAAGTTCAAGCTTTTACTCTATAGGACCGTAGAGTTTATGAGACTTTGGCGATCTGGGCTAGGTGGTATTTCTTGACCTCTCGCATCGTTATGGCTGCACAAGGGTTACATATTTATTGCTTCTAAAGTGACTGAAAATGGATGACTGGGAGGACGGGCGACATTGCCTTAATCTGCTTCCTCCAACGTCTGATAATGGAGCCTGTCCATTGGCTGCGGGCAAGCCCCGCCGCCCCGCGCAGCAGCTGCTCCGAAGAGGCATCCGTTGTCGTCCGACCTCGCCCCGACCCTTCCGAATAAGGCGGGAGAACCGGCACGGGTCTGTTGGGCGTAACTTGATCTGACCGTCTGGCGACCGGAAGATGTCCCCCGCGCAACGGCGGCCGGCGCGAAGCGGCGCCGGCTACCGGCCCGCCCTCTCGTCGCGTGCCTCCCCGTCCCAAGAGTGCCCTGTCCTGCGCGTCCCCCGATCGGACCCCGCCCTCATGAACCTGCTGGAAACCACGCAACTGGTGAAGTCGTACACCGGCCGGCGGGTCGTGGACGAGGTGGGGTTCGTCCTGCGGCCGCGGGAGGTGGTCGGGTTGCTCGGGCGGAACGGGGCGGGGAAGACGACGACGTTCCGGATGATCCTGGGGATGGTCGCCCCGGACAGCGGGGCGGTCGCGTTCGACGGGCACGACATCACCCACCTGCCCATGTACAAGCGGGCCCGGCTGGGCATGGGCTACCTGTCCCAGGAGCGGAGCGACTTCCGCCGGCTGACCGTCTGGCAGAACTTGATGGCGATCCTGGAGACGCTCCCGATCGGCCGGGCCGAGCGGCGGGGGCGGGCCGAGCGGCTGCTGACGCAGTACGGGCTGGTGAAGCAGAAGCACCAGCTGGCGAACACGCTCAGCGGCGGCGAGCGGCGGAAGATGGAGATCGCCCGGGCGCTGGTGACGGACCCGAAGCTGATCCTGCTGGACGAGCCGTTCGCCGGCGTCGACCCGATCGCCAAGGAGCAGCTGAGCCAAGAGGTCCGGCGGCTGAAGGACGAGTTCGGCAAGACGGTGCTGATCACGGACCACGACGTGGCGTTCACGCTCCGGGTGGTGGACCGGGCGCTGATCATCGACGCCGGCCGGGTGCAGTTCGAGGGCCCGCCGCGGGCGGTGATTAACGACGAGGGCGTGCGGACCGCGTACCTCGGGAACACGTTCCGGGGCGACGAGTTCGACGACCTGCCGACGGCCGGCGGCCGGGGGGCGGGCGGAGGAGCGGCGGGCGGGGGCGCGGCGGCGGCCG
>JAQGHJ010000694.1 GCA_028288905.1 Phycisphaerales bacterium
CGCCGCTGGGGCTGCCGGTGCCGACGCTGAAGATCGCGAGCAACACGCCGCTGGCGCGGCGGAAGCCGACGTGGATCGACTTCGACTCAGGCGTTCTGGTCGGCGGGGCGATCGGGGACGACGGGTCGGCCCGCGGCGGGGACGGCGGCGGGAATGGCGGCGGCGGCAGCGGGGCGGCCGACGCGCCGTCCCCCGACGAGGTGGCCGACCGGCTGTTCGACCTGTGCCTCGACGTCGCCAGCGGCCGGCGGCGGGCGCGGAACGAGATCAACGGGAACCGCGAGATCGCGATCTGGAAGGACGGGGTGACGCTGTAGCCCACGCCCGGCGTTCCCTTCCCCCGTGGCATGGGTTTGTAACCCATGCTCCCTACCACTTTCGCGAAACGCATGGGTTATAAACCCATGCCACGGGGGGAGCGGCCGCGAACGGTCCCGCCGTCCTTGGCCCACGATCATGCCCGCGAACGACCTCCCCGAAACCATCCTCCAGTTCGGCGCCGGCAACTTCCTCCGGGCGTTCGCCGACCTGTTCGTCCACGAGGCCAACGCGGCCGGGCAGGCGGTGGGGCGGGTGGTGGTCGTCCAGTCGACCGACAGCGGCCGGGCGGCGGCCCTGAACGCCGGCGGCGCGGCGTACCACGTGCTGATCCGCGGCCGGGCAGGCGGGCGGGTGGTGGACGACGCGGTCCGGGTGACGAGCGTCAGCCGGGCCCTGGGCGCCCGGACCCAGTGGGCCGACGTGCTGCGGGCGGCCGAGTCGCCGTCGCTCAAGACGATCCTATCGAACACGACCGAGGCCGGGCTGGCGCTCGACCCGGCGGACGCGGGACAGGACGCGGGCACCGGTGACGACCCGGGCGTTTGCCCCGCGTCGTTCCCGGCCAAGCTGCTCCGCGTGCTGGCCCGCCGGCACTCCCTGGGGCTGCCGGGGCTGACGATCCTGCCGTGCGAGCTCGTCGAAGCGAACGGCACGCGGCTCCGCGACCTGTGCGTGGAGCAGGCGGGCCGATGGCGACTGCCGTCCGCGGTCGTCGACGCCGTCCGCGGCGACAACCTCTGGCTCGACTCGCTCGTCGACCGCATCGTCTCCGGCCGCCCGGCCACCCTGCCGGGCCGCCCCGACCTGGCGGCCGACCCGCTCCTGACGGCGGCCGAGCCCTACGCCCTGTGGGCGATCCAGACGGCCGACCCGGGCGCGCTACCGCTGACCCACCCGGCCGTCCGCGCGGTGGCGGACGTGAAGCCGTACGCCCTCCGCAAGATCCGCATCCTGAACGGGGCCCACTCCGCCCTCGTGTGCAAGGCACGGCCGCTAGGCATCACGACGGTGCGGGAGGCCGTCGAGCACCCAGAGGTCGGGCGGTGGCTGCGGGACGTGCTGTTCGAGGAGATCGTGCCCGTGCTGGCCGGCCGGGTCGACGACCCCCGTGGGTTCGCCGAGCAGACGCTGGAGCGGTTCGCCAACCCGTTCCTAGAGCACAAGCTGGCCGACATCGCGCTGAACCACGCGGCCAAGCTCAAGACCCGGCTCGTGCCAACCGTGGAGGAGTACGCCGCGAAGTTCGGCAGACCGCCCGCCCGGCTGGCGGCGGCGCTGGCTGCTTCGGCGTAAGCGTCGCGGCTTGGTCGGCTGCCGTCGCCAGCGACGGCCGCGTGCCTTCGGAAGGCAGTCATTCTCGCCCGTCCTCCGGAATCGCCCGCCGGCGGGAGGTTTCCACACCGCCCGGGTACGATGCCGGCCCACTTCAGGAGGACCCCGCTCATGCAGAAGACCCGCCGTGACTGGCTCAAGGCCGCCGCCCTCGCCGCGGCCGGCATCGTCGCCCCATCCGCCCTCGCCCCGGTCGCCCGGGCGGTTACCCCGAAGCTCGCCACCGCGCCCGCGGCCGCCGGCGGGAAGGCGTTGCCGTTCCAGATCTCGCTGGCCGAGTGGTCGTTCCACAAGGCGCTTTTGCAGGAGAAGTCGATGGACCACCTCGACTTCGCCAAGGCGGCCAAGACCGAGTTCGGGATCGACGCCGTCGAGTACGTGAACCAGATGTTCATGGACAAGGGGGCAGACCCGAAGTACATCGCCGAGATGAAGAAGCGGGCGGACGACCACGGCGTCCGCAGCGTGCTGATCATGTGCGACCGGGAGGGCGACCTCGGCGACCCCGACGCGAAGAAGCGGGACAAGGCCGTCGCCAACCACCACAAGTGGGCCGACGCGGCCAAGTTCCTCGGCTGCCACTCGATCCGGGTGAACGCAAAGAGTGCCGGCGGCTACGACGAGCAGGTCAAGCTGGCGGCCGACGGGCTGGCCAAGCTCAGCGCGTACGGCGAGACGCTCGGCCTGAACGTGATCGTCGAGAACCACGGCGGCCTCTCGAGCAACGGGGCGTGGCTGGCGGCGGTGATGAAGACGGTCGGCAAGCCGAACTGCGGGACGCTACCGGACTTCGGCAACTTCAAGGTCTCCCCGACCGAGGAGTACGACCGGTACAAGGGCGTGGCCGAGCTCATGCCGTTCGCCAAGGGCGTCAGCGCCAAGACGTTCGGCTTCGATGCGCAGGGAAACGAGACCCAGATCGACTACGCGCGGATGATGAAGATCGTCGTCGACGCCGGCTACCACGGTCGCGTCGGCATCGAGTACGAGGGCACGACGTTGTCGGAGCGGGACGGGATCAAGAAGACGCTGGCCCTGCTGCACCGCGTCCGGGACCAGCTTGCGGCGGCGTGAGGTCGGGTGGGCGAGGGCCGGCCCGTTCGACGGACGCGCGCACGACGAACGGCTGGACGTAGCGAAGTCCACGGTCCGGAGCCCGGACTCCACTCACTCGTGCCTTGGTGATGAGCTCGGACGCCGAACGGTCCGAACCAACCCGCCGCCGGTCAGGTGATCTCCGCCACCAGCACGGTCAGGTCGTCCCGCGGGTCGAGGCTGCCCGGCTCGCCGTCGATGCGGTCGGCCAGCGCGGCCGCCAAGTCGGCCCCGCCCAGGTCCCGACGGGTGGCGAGTTCGGCGTGCCAACGGGCGGTGGCCGGCTCGGCGGCCTCGCCCTGCTCGCCGAACGCCACCTCCACCCCGTCCGTGAACAGCACGAGCCGGTCGCCGCGGGCGAGCTGGTGGACGGTCGTGGCGTACGGCTCGTCGTCGAAGATGCCGAGCAGCGACCCGTCCGTCCGCAGCACCGCCGGGTCGGCGTCGCCCCGGAGCAGGGTCGGGGCCGGGTGCCCGGCGCTGGCGATCCGCAGTTCCAGCGTCCGCACGTTCAGCGTCGCGCAGCAGGCCGTGCAAAAGGTCCCAGTCTGCAGCTGCTGGGCGACGAGCGACGCGTTGAGCCGGGCGAGCGACTCGCCGGGGTCCAACAGCCGGTAACCGCCGGGGCGGATCTCCTTCCGCACCAGCGCGTTCTTGATGAACATCGTCAGCAGGGCGGCCGGGACGCCGTGCCCGACGGCGTCGGCGATGTAGAACCCGACGTGGTCCTCGTCCAGCCGGGCGACGTCGTACAGGTCGCCGCTGACGTACCCGGCCGGCCGCCAGACGGCGTGGAATCGGACCGGGCCGACGGCCGGCAGCGCCTTCGGCAAAAAGTCCTGTTGGAGCTTGGC
>JAQGHJ010000708.1 GCA_028288905.1 Phycisphaerales bacterium
GCTCAGCGGCTGGCCGCCGTTCTGCCTCAGGATCACGCACCGGTAGTGGTCGAGGTCGAAGAATGTCCGGTGCCGGCCGATCTCCCGCCTCACGAGCAGCTCGTAGCTCGCCCCGGCCGCCTCGAACTGGTACCCCTCATTCTCCAGGTCCTGCACCTTCGTCAGCACCCGCCGCATCGCGTCCCGGTCGGCGGCGATGCCGAACTTCGCCCCGACCGTGGCGGCGATGTTGCTCTGGCCGCTCATCTCGCTGACGAGCACCTTCCGCCCGTTCCCGACCGTCTCGGGGGCGACGTGCTCGTACGTGCTGGCGTCCTTCTGCACCGCGTGCACGTGCATCCCGCCCTTGTGTGCGAACGCGCTGGGACCGACGTACGGCTGGCCGCTGACCGGCACGACGTTCGCCACCTCGTACACGAACCGGCTCGTGTCGGTCAGGTTCGCGAGCGTGTCGCCGGCCAGGCAGTCGAGCCCGTACTTCAGCCGGAGGTTGGCGATCAGCGGGAGCAGGTCCATGTTCCCGCACCGCTCGCCGACGCCGTTGATCGTGCCCTGGGCCTGCGACGCCCCGGCCCGCACGGCCGCCAGCGCGTTGGCCAGCGCCAGCCCGCAGTCGTTGTGCGTGTGGATGCCGACCCGGGCCCCGGTGGCGGCGACGACGGCCGCCACCGCCTCGGCCACCTGCTCCGGCATCGTGCCGCCGTTCGTGTCGCACAAACACAGCACGGACGCCCCGGCCTCCTGGGCCGCGGCCAGCGTCCGCAGGGCGTGGGCGGGGTCCGCCTTGTACGCGTCGAAGAAGTGCTCGGCGTCGTACACGACCTGCCGCCCGGCCGAGCGCAGCAGCCCGACCGTGTCGGCGATCATCGCCAGGTTCTCCTCGACGCTCACGCCGAGCACCTTCGTCACCTGGAACTCGCTGCTCTTGCCGACGATCGTCACGACCGGCGTCTCGGCCGCCAGCAGCGCCTTCATGCCCGGGTCGTCCTCGGCCCGGACGCCCCGCCGGCGGGTCATGCCGAACGCGCTGACCTTCGCGTGCTTCAGCTTCAGCTCCCGCACGTCCCGGAAGAACGCCGCGTCCTTCGGGTTGCTCAGCGGGAACCCGCCCTCGACGTAGTCCACGCCCAGCTCGTCCAGCTTCTGGGCGATCAGCAGCTTGTCCTGCAGCGACAGGTTGAACCCCTCGCCCTGGGTGCCGTCGCGGAGGGTCGTGTCGTAGATCTCGATTCGAGGCATGGGAGGGAGTCCTTGGTCATTGGTCCCTGGTCATTTGTCCTTGGTCGGCGGCAGGAACCCGGTCGGGTGGCCGGGGATTCTGCAAAGGATCAAGGACAAATGACAAAGGACTATTCGCCTTCAAACGCAAAAAGCCCTGCCGGTCGGGCAGGGCTTCGGTCGTCTGTTCGTGCACCACGTACGCCGGACGGCTCGCCCTACCCGAGTTGTCGGGGCGTAATGATCGGGGCGGCGGTCGTGCGGGCGGCGGGGTGCATTCGGACGTGATGGTAGCCGGTTCCGGACGGGCGTCAAATCCGGGGGCGTGCGCCGCCGGCCGCACGCTGCTACACTTCCGGCGCAGTCCCAACCACCGGTCCCGCGACGCCAGCCACCATGATGCGCGAGAAGATCATCCGCGACCCGGTCCACGACGTCATCGCCTTCCGGCTCGACCGGCCGGCGGACGCGCTGCTGTTCAAGCTGTTGAACGCGGCCGAATTCCAGCGGCTCCGCCGCATCCGCCAGCTCGGCATGGCCAGCCTCGCCTACCCGGGGGCCGACCACAGCCGGTACAGTCACAGCCTCGGCGTCATGGAGACGGCCCGGAAGATGCTCGGGCAGCTCGGCCGGCTGACGCCGCTCGACCCGGATCAGGAAATGGTCGCCGTCACGGCGGCCCTGCTGCACGACCTGGGTCACGGGCCATTCAGCCACGTGTTCGAGCGGGTGACCGGGGTCCACCACGAGCGGCTCGGGCAGCGGGTCGTGCTCGACCCCGAGAGCGACGTCCACCGCATCCTCATCCAGCACGACAAGCTGCTGCCGGAGAAGGTCGTCGCGCTGCTGCGGTGCCGGCCGACGCGGAGCGTGTACTGCGACGTTCTAAGCAGCCAGCTCGACGCCGACCGGCTCGACTACCTGCTCCGGGACAACCTCCAGACCGGCTCGGGGTACGGCGACTTCGACCTGACGTGGCTGATGCACGCCCTGACGGTCGACCCGGACAGCGGCCGGCTGGCGGTGACGTGGAAGGGGGTGTCGGCCGTCGAGGCGTACCTCCAGGCCCGGTACCACATGTACCGGAACGTGTACTTCCACAAGGTCGTGCGGGCGGCCGAGGGGATGGTAAAGCTCGCCCTGCACCGGGCCAAGCGGCTGCTCGTGCAGGGCCGGCTGGCGTGGCCGCCGCGGGACAGCGTCACGTACAAGGCGATGACCGGGCAGCGGATGAGCATGCCCGAGTTCCGCGACCTCGACGACGTGAGCGTGGTCCAGTGTTTCAAGCTGTGGGCGGACGGGGCGGACGCCCCGCTGGCCGGCCTGTGCCGCGGGCTGCTGTTCCGACAGGTGTACAAGACGGTCGACCTGACCCACCTGGACGACCCGGCCGAGGCGCGGGCGGCCCACGACG
>JAQGHJ010000715.1 GCA_028288905.1 Phycisphaerales bacterium
GTGATGCAAATGATTATTCTGGCGGCCACCGAGGGCACGCCGTTAACGATCGAGGCCGAGGGCGAGGACGCCCAGGCGGCGGCCGACCAGTTGGTCGCGCTGTTCGACAGCAAGTTCGGTGAAGAGGAGTGAGGTGGTAGGCAGTACGCGGTAGGCAGTAGGCAGAAAAGAATCGGGACTCCTCCCTCTTCTCTCTTCTCCCCTCCGCCTACCGCCTACCGCCTACCGCCTACTGAGAAATGGAGATCCGAAAGGGCATAGGCGTTTCCCCCGGCGTCGTCATCGCGACGGCCGTCGTGCTGGACGCGGAGGACCTGATGGTCCCCCGCCGGCACGTCGACGCCGCGCAGGCGGTGGTGGAGGTCGGCCGGTTGTCCGACGCGATCACCCGGGCCACGCTCGACCTGACGAAGCTCCGGGACGAGGTGTCGGCCGCCCACGGCAAGGAGATCGGGGGCATCTTCGACGTCCACCTCGGGCTGCTCCGCGACAAGACGCTCGTCAACCAGATCGTCGCCGAGGTGAACACCCAGCAGACGACGGCCGAGTACGCCGTGTCCGTCGTCATGCGGCGATACAAGACCAAGTTCACCCACATGTCCGACCGCTACATGCAGGAGCGGGTCAAGGACATGGACGACATCGAGAAGCGGCTGCTGCGGGCCCTCATCGGCCAGAAGCACCAGGATTTGACCCACCTCGACCGCCCCGTCGTCGTCATCGCCCACGACCTGCTGCCGAGTCAGACGGCCGCCCTCGACCGGTCGCACGTGGTCGGGTTCGCGACGGACGTCGGCGGGCGGACGAGCCACACGGCGATCGTCGCCCGGGCAATGGGCATCCCGGCCGTCGTCGGGCTCGGGAACGTGACGGCCGAGGCGAGCGGCGGGGACACCGTCATCATCGACGGCACCCGCGGGTACGTGATCGTCAACCCGGACGCCGACCAGCTCACCGAGCACCGCGAGGCCGGCAAGAAGTTCGTCGACTTCGAGCGGCGGCTCCAGGACATCGCCACCCAGCCGGCCGTCACCCGGGACGGGTACGCCGTCACCCTCCAGGCGAACATCGAGTTCCCGACCGACATCGCCCCGGCGTTGGCCCACGGGGCGAGCGGGATCGGGCTGTACCGAACCGAGTTCCTGTACCTGTCCAGCCCGGTCGAGCCGACCGAGGCCGACCATTACGCCGCCTACGCCGAGGCCCTCGCCCGGCTCGGGTCCGGCAAGCCGCTCGTCATCCGCACGCTCGACCTCGGGGCCGACAAGTACACCCAGGAGAAGGCCCAGAACCCCGAGCGGAACCCGTTCCTGGGCGACCGCAGCATCCGGATGTGCCTGCACGACATCCCGATGTTCAAGCGGCAGCTCCGGGCGATCATGCGGGTGAGCGTGCTCGGGGACGTGCGGATCATGTTCCCGATGATCTGCACGCTCATGGAGCTGCGGCAGGCCCGGATGATCCTGAACGACGTGATGGAGGAGCTGGACGAGGAGGGCGTCCCGTTCCGCCGGGACATCCCGATCGGCATGATGGTCGAGGTCCCGAGCGTGGCCATCATGCCCGACGTGTTCGCCAAGGAGGTGAGCTTCTTCTCGATCGGGACGAACGATCTGATCCAGTACACGCTCGCCGTCGACCGGACGAACGAACGGGTCGCGGGGCTGTTCTGCCCGGGGCACCCGGCCGTCCTGAAACTCGTCCGGGATGTGATCCGGGCGGCCGCCCGCAACGGCATCGGCGTCAGCATCTGCGGCGAGATGGCCGGGGACCCGCTGTACACGCTGCTGCTGCTCGGGCTCGGGCTGCCGGTGTTCAGCATGAACGGGCCGGACGTGCCGGAGGTCAAGAAGATCATCCGGTCGACGACGATCGAGCACGCCCGCACCGTGGCCCGCCGGGTCATGAGCTTCGACAGCGAGCGGCAGGTCATGCACTTTCTCCGCGAGGAAACGCGGAAAATTCTCCCAGAGGCCTTTTAGGTAACGAACCACATAGGTCACGAACCGCGTAGCGAAACCCGTCCGTAGTCATCTGTCCTTCGTCATTGGTCCTTTGTCGCCCGCCCCGCCCCTCGTCGAGCCCGCACCGTGCGGACGCTCCGAGCGGCCGGCCGCGGGCGGCAAGTGGGATGTGACGAACGACGAAGGACCAATGACCAAGGACAAATGACAAAGGACCGAGTACCCCAGTGCCTAAAGAAATCCTGATCAACGTCTCCGAGGGCGAGGAGTGCCGCATCGCCCTCGTCGAGGACGGCCGGCTCGAAGACCTGTACATGGAGCGGACGAGCGCCGCGAGCCACGTCGGCAACATCTACAAGGGGAAGGTGACGAACGTCGAGGCCAGCATTCAGGCCGCGTTCGTCGACTTCGGGCTCGGGCGGAACGGGTTCCTGCACGTGTCCGACCTCCAGCCCGAGTACTTCGGCAAGAAGGGCGAGGACGTCGACGAGTTCGTCGGCAAGAAGATGGCCCGCCGGGACCGCCCGCCGATCCAGCGGTGCCTCCGCCGCGGCGACGAGATCACCGTCCAGGTCATCAAGGAGGGGATCGGGACGAAGGGCCCGACCCTCAGCAGCTACCTGAGCGTGTCCGGCAAGATGCTCGTGATGATGCCCGGGGTCGCCGGCCGCGGCGTCAGCCGCAAGATCGAGGACGAGGACGAGCGCCGCCGGCTCAAGCAGATCCTCGTGTCGCTCAACCCGCCCGAGGACTGCGGGTTCATCCTCCGGACCGAGTGCGTCGGCAAAAGCCGGGAGGAGATCGCCCGCGACCTCAACTACCTGTCCCGCCTCTGGGACCAGATGAAGCGGAAGCGCGCCGCCCTGCACGGCCCCGGCGAGTTGTACGCCGAGGGCGACCTGATCGCCCGGACGATCCGCGACCACTTCACGAGCGACGTCGACCGGCTGATCGTCGACTCGCCCGAGGTCGCCGACCGGGTCCGGGACGTCGTCCGGGCCGCCGGCTCCCGCGACGACGAGGACGACGACCGCGTCGAGCTTTACACGGGCACCGTCCCGCTGTTCCACAAGTACGGGATCGAGCGGGACATCGAGCTGATGTACAGCCGGCACGTCCCGCTCCCGTCCGGCGGCAGCCTGGTGATCGACTCGACCGAGGCGATCGTCGCCATCGACGTCAACAGCGGCAAGTTCCGCGACCTGTCCGACGCGGAAATGACTGCGTTCAAGACCGACATGGAGGCGGCCGACGAGATCTGCCGCCAGCTCAAGCTCCGCGACCTCGGCGGAGTGATCATCTGCGACTTCATCGACCTGCGGTACGAGCGGCACCGCCGGGAGCTGGAGGAGCGGATCGTCGAGAACTTCAAGCGGGACCGGGCCAAGACCAAGGTCCTGGAGATGAGCCAGTTCGGCATCATCGAGATCACCCGCCAGCGGATGCGGCCGAGCCTCCAGAGCTCCGTCTACTTCGACTGCCCCCACTGCAAGGGGGCCGGGCTCGTCAAGACCCCGGAAAGCATGAGCCTGGACGTCATGCGGCGGCTGGCGATCGGGCTGAACGACCTGAAGGTCGTCCGGGCCGAGCTGAGCGTCTGCGGCGACGTCTCGTTCTACCTGAACAACAAGAAGCGGCGGACGCTGGCCGACCTCGAGGCTAAGTCCAAGAAGCAGATCCTCGTCCGGGTCGATCAGGCCCTGGGGTTGGACGAGATGCGGCTTGAGCTGTTCGACAACCGCGACGGGCTGGTCGTGCTCCCCGAGCTCAGCGTCGCCCTGGCCGGGCACCCGCACACGAGCCAGCTCCGGACCCGCGACGCCCGTCCGGCCCTGCCCGCCCCGACCGCCCCCCAAGTCAACGGCGGCGGCACCGGCGCGACCGGCGGCGTTGCGTTGGCCGGCACCGCCGCGGCCGCGGCC
>JAQGHJ010000727.1 GCA_028288905.1 Phycisphaerales bacterium
AACGGGCAGTACGCGTTCGAGAACGCGAGCGACTGGACCGGGAAGCTGTCGCGCCTGAGCGGGCCGGACCTGGCGACGTACCAGGATTACGTCACCGGGCTGCCGCGGGCGATCCGGGACCACCTGAACAACCAGCCGTCGTTCGGGCCGGACGGCAAGCTGTACTTCGCCCAGGGGTCGAACAGCTCGATGGGCCAGGCGGACAGCGCCTGGGGCCTGCGGGCCGAGCACCTGCTGAACGCGGCCGTGCTGCAGGTGGACACGGCGGCGATCACGGCCCGGATCGCCGCCGGCAAGGGCCCGCTGGACGTCCGGACCGAGGGGAGCTCGACCGGCAACTACAACCCGTGGGCGGCGGACGCCGCGGTGAAGATCTACGCGACCGGGGTCCGGAACGCCTACGACCTGGTCTGGACCCGGGCCGGCAACCTGTACGCCCCGACGAACGGGTCCGCGGCCGGCGGGGCCGCCCCGTCCGTCGCGGCCGGCACCTACTCGGGCACCCGGATCGACACGGCCGCGAACGGCCCGTTCACCACGCCCGCGATCACCGGGATCTCGAACATCGCGGTGTCCGAGGACGACTTCCTCTTCAAGATCCAGCAGGGCGGGTACTACGGGCACCCGAACCCTTCCCGCGGCGAGTACGCGGCCAACGGCGGTAACCCGACGGACGGCGTCGACTACGAGGAGTTCAGCCAGTACCCGACCGGCACCCTCCCGGACCGCAACTACCGCGGGGCCGCGTACGTGTTCGGCAAGAACCACTCCCCGGACGGGGCGATCGAGTACACCGGCACCGCGTTCGGCGGGCGGCTGGACGGCAAGCTGCTCGTCACCCGGTACAGCGGCGGCGGCGACATCGTCGCCATGACGCTCGACGCCGACGGGAACGTGACCGAGTCCAAGTCCGGCATCGCCGGGCTCAGCGGGTTCGCCAACCCGCTCGACCTGACCGAGGACGCCGGCAACGGCAACCTGTACATCGTGGACTACGGAGCGCAGAAGATCTACCTCGCCCGCCCGATCGCCCCCGGGGCGAAAATCACGGTCGACACGACCACCCTGCGGTTCAGCGACGACTACGCCAACAGCAACACGACGACCAGCCCGACCCGGATCGTGCGGGTCACCAACACCGGCACCGCCCCGCTGGCGATCCCGGCGACCGGGCTGACGCTGAGCAACACCGCGAACTGGGTGATCACGAGCCAGCCGACCCTACCGGCCACGATCGGGGCGGGCGAGTCGGTGGAGGTCGGGATCGCGTTCCGGGCGACGGCCGCGACCGGGGCAGGCATCAAGACCGCCACGCTCACGATCGCCAGCAGCGACCCGTCGAACCCGACGGTGACGGTGAACCTCCGCGGGCTGGCGGCGGTCGGCACCGGCGGGATGAACGAGCCGTCCCTCCAGCGGGTGCTGGACCTGTACGGGATCGGGGTGAAGACGGGCGACGCGAACCCGGCGAACACGAACCTCCAGAGCAACGCCGAGCCGCGGTCGGCTGACAACGACGAAGTCGTCGCCCAGCGCTTCGTCAAGGCCGGGGCGGGGTCGGTCACGATCGAGCCGCTCGCCGCGTATGCCGGCGGCAGCCCGTCCGTGAAGTTCGGGTACTACCCGGCCGGCACGGCCGACGCACGGACCGAACTGCTGACCGTCCCCGGGTCCGACGTGCAGTCCGTGAATCCCGGGATCAGCGGCACGACCACGTTCGACCCCGGTACGAGCCGGTTCGGCCTTTACGCGTACTTCCCGATCTTCACGAACTACGCGTACAGCGAGGACTCGCTGAACACGAAGGAGACGACGCCCGCGCTGCGGCGGAAGATCCGGTACTTCCCGCTGAAGGACGCGAGCGGGGTCACGGTCCCGAACGCGTACATCTTCACGAGCGAAGATTACAACAACGACACGACCGGCGGGACCGACGCGAACGACTTCGTCGCGATCATCCGGAACGTGACCCCGGCGAACGACGGGCCGGAGGTCGGGCTCGAGAACACGGACGGCACCCCGTTCCCGGACCGGCTCGTGTTCAGCCGGGTCCAGAACCCGACCCCGGACAAGAAGAAGGACGCGAGCGGGAACCTGACGATCCAGCCGCCGAACAACGTCGAGCACGACACTGCGGTCCTGCGGGTGCGGAACACCGGCGGCGACCCGCTGGTGATCAACACGATCGGCGTCAGCAACGCGTCGGCGTGGACGATCGTGAACCCGCCGGCGGTCGGAACGGCAATCGAGGCCGGCGGTTTCCTGGACGTCACGGTCAAGTTCGTCGCCCAGACGAAGCCCCCCTACCCGGGGTTCAACCCGACCCCGGACCCGTCCGGGTACGCGGCCAACAATGCCGGGTTCTACAACGGGACGCTCACGATCGGGACCACCGATGCGGACGAGCCGACGACCACGGTGCAACTCGCCGGGTGGTGGCAGACGAAGTCCGAGGACAACCAGGAGCCGAGCCTGCCGGTGCTGGCGAACAACCTGTTTGGGTACACGACGAAGATCCTGAACACCGGGCAGTCGATGTTCACGCTCGACGGGTCGGCGACCACGATCGGCGAGGAGGTGTTGAGCAAGTACTGGGTGCGGGCGGACGCCAGCTCCCCGGTCACAGTCAAGCAGTTGGCCGCGTACCACAGCCAGGGCGACTCGGCGGTGGTCCGGTGGCACCCGTACGCGTCGACCGCGCTGACGGCCGTCGCGGCCCACGCCGGCACGGACGGGCAGTCGGTGCTGCCGCACCTGAACGGCAGCTCGGCCCTGGCGACCGGGTCGTTCAAGCCGTTCACGGCCAGCACGAACCCGCTGGCCGCGTTCGGGTTCAAGATCGACGGCGAGTGGTCCGACGACGCGAAGAACGCGGCCGTCGCCGGCAACCCGAACGACAAGGGCCACCACGTCCGGTTCTTCCCGGCCCGGGATCAGGCCGGCAACGTGATCCCGAACACCTGGCTGATGGGGATGGACTACCTCGGCATCAACTACGACTATCAGGACAACTTGTACCTGGTCGAGAACATGCGGCCGATGCCGCCGGCCACCCCGGCCGCCCCGACCGCGGCCGGGCAGCCGAACGGCGTCGCCGTCAACTGGACGGCGACGACCGGGGCCCCGCTCTTGGCCGGGTACAACGTGTACCGGTCGACGAGCACGACGGGCACGTTCGCCAAGCTGAACGCCGACCCGGTGACGCCGGCGACGTACGTCGACACGGCGGCCGCCAACGGAATCACGTACTACTACCGGGTGACGGCGGTCGATTCGTGGGGCGGGGAGTCGGCCACGTCGTCCGTCGTCAGCGCGGCGCGGGCGGCGGACAACGTCCCGCCGGCCCCGCCGACCGGGCTGGCCGCGGCTGGCGTCGGTAACGGTGTGTCCGTCACGTGGGCCGCCGTCGGCGACGCCGACCTGGCCGGGTACCGCGTGTACCGGGCGGCGTCGGCCGGCGGGACGTTCGCCGTCGTCAGCGGGTCCGCCCTGGTGACGGCGACGACGCTCACGGACGCCACGGCGTCCCCCGGCACCGCCTACGCCTACAAGGTCACCGCCGTCGATTTCAGCGGCAACGAGTCGACGGCGTCCGACGTCGCCACGGCCACGGCCGGCGACAGCATCGCCCCGGCCGCCCCGACCGCCACCGCCGCGGCCTCGGCGGACGTCGGCATCCGCGTCTCGTGGCTCGCCCCGGCCGACCCCGACGTCGCCGGGTACCGGGTGTACCGGTCGGCGAACGCCGACGGGTCCGCCGCCAGCCTCGTGTCCGGCACCGCCCTCGCCGGCGGCACCGCGTACACCGACACGACGGCCCTCGCCGGCCAGACCTGGTACTACGTCGTCACCGCGGTCGACGCGAGCAACAACGAGTCGGGCCAGTCGGCCCCGGCTGGCGCGACCCGCGTCGCCGTCGCCCTGCCGACCGTCCGGATCGACGTGGGTAGCGCCGCCGCGTTCACCGACGCCGCCGGGCAGGTCTGGGCCGCCGACCAGTACGTGACCGGCGGCACCGCCTCGACCGGGGCGTACGAGGTCGCCGGCACGGCGGACGACCCGCTCTACTACACCCGCCGGTTCGGCGCCTTCACTTACGCGATCCCGGTCCCGAACGGGCAGTACACGCTGAACCTGCACTTCGCCGACTCGTTGTACACGACGGCCGGCAAGCGGATCTTCGACGTCAAGGTGGAGGGAACGACGGCCCTGAGCAACTTCGACATCGCCGCCCAGGGCGGCGGCAAGACGAAGCTGGTCAAGTCGATCCCGATCACGCTGACCGACGGGGTGCTGAACATCCAGACGGTGATCAAGACCGAGAACCCGCTGCTGAGCGGCATCGAGCTGATCCCCGTCAACACGACCCCGACCTCGCCCCCGCCGACCGACCCAGGCACCGGGACCGGCGACACGACCCCGCCGGCGGTGCCGGGCGGCGTGGCGGCGGCCCCGGCGGCGGGCGGCGGCATCGCGGTGACCTGGGC
>JAQGHJ010000738.1 GCA_028288905.1 Phycisphaerales bacterium
CGCGGGTCGTGACGAGCCGGTCGAACGTTAGCGCGTTCGGGCGGAAGGCGGTCGGGTAGCCGGTCCGGAGCCCGTCGAACCGCCCGACCGGCCGCCAGTCGGCCTCGGCCGCGTCCCGCGGGTGGCGGTCGGGCGGGCCGGCGTACGCGTCCACCTCGGCCGCCCCGAACCCGGCCCACACCGCCTGGAGCCCGGCCAGCGGCACCGGCCGCGGCCACGTCAGCGTCAGCCGCTCGGGCCGGTCGGCGGTGACGGGCTGGGCCCGGCCCTCCTTGCCGTTGTCCCACGCGTCCCATTGCTCCGCTTTGGCGTTGTTGACCAGTCCGGCCGTCTCGTCCCGCTCGGCGGCCGACGCGACGGCCTGCGGGGCGACGTTCGCCAGCCGCTCCGGCAGGACGACCGCCCCGCCAACCCACCCGCCGTAACGCGGGTCCGACGCCGCGGCGACGTGGGAGAACCGCAGGGCCCGGGTCGCCGTGCCCGGCGGCAGAACCCAGGCGGCCAGCTCGTCGCGGCCGACCGGGTCGCGCGACGTCACCCCGGCTCCCGTCCCCACCAACCGCTCGGCCGGCAACCAGTCTTGGTCCCGCGCCGGGTCGCCCGGGTACGCAACCGCGGGCCGCAACACGCTGAGCCGCCCGCCGCCGCGGACCAGGACGGTGCCGACCGTTACCGGCGCCCGGAACCCGACGCGGAGGTGGCGGACGCCGGGCACGGCCGACTCGCCAAACGTCAGCCCGGGCGTCTCGATCCGTCCGTCCTGAAACTGAAAAGGCGTCGGCTGCCCGGGTTTGCCCGCCACCGGCCGCTCCGCCCCGTCGACCCACTCGACCAGCGCCGCCGGATCGAGGTCGACAGCGGCAGGGGCGCTTGCCGCCCCCATCGCCCGCCCTGCGGCGATCGAGGCGAGGACCGCGGCGGCAAACCAGAGGGATGATCGTGCGGTGCGGACAGCCGGGGTCGCAACCTTCTTCGCCATGCCGGGCACTACCGGACCGCGGGCGCCCCGTTGCCGGCCCGCCGCGGCTACTCGCCCCGCAGCGCGACCATCCGCAGCCGGATCCGCTTGGCCTCCTGGACGTCGGCTTGGGTCAGCCGAGGTGCCGGCGGCCGCCCGACCTCGTCCGCGGCACCCCACGCCTTGACCTCCGCCCCATACCACCGGCACCCGTCGGCCAGCCGGGCCTGCACCTCCGCCTCCCGCCCGAGCAGTACTCTCAACTCCGCCTCACCGGCCGCCGCCCGCTGGCGCGCGACCGACCCAACCAGCGCCGCGGCCATCGCGGCCGTCAGCGCCCACCACACCCTCCGCTCCGACATCGTTCCCTCCGCGGTTCGTTTCCTCGCCGGAGGAACTATAGCGGCTCGGAACGGGGGAGGTCGGGACGGTTGGAATCCTGGGCCTGCGAAACTCGGCCGCCCGTGGAGGCGTCGGGTCCGCCCGCCGGTCGTGGAGCGACGGGGCTCACCGTCCTCTCATGCGCGGGCGGCTACAAATGGTGCGGACGCGGCGGGAGCGGGCCATGAGGGGCCGGCTTCCCCAACGACATTCTGCGAGCGAGGTGACACCCGTTGACCAACCGCCCCGACAACGCCGCCGACGTATTGGTGGTCGACGACCACGTGGACACGTGTCGGCTGCTCGCCCTGGTTCTGAACCGCGCCGGGTACGCCGTCTCCACGGCGTCGAACTTCGACGCGGCGATGGAGCTGATGCGCGGCGTGCGGTTCGACGTCGTGATCGTGGACGTCGGGCTGCCGGGGCGCGACGGGTGTGACCTGCTCGCGGCGGCCGCGGAACTTTACTCGTTCCGCGGGATCGTCTTGTCCGGCTCCGACCCGGAAATCTACCGGGACCGATGCCGGGGGCTGCCGGACCTCCAGCTCATGCGCAAGCCGATCGACGTCGACCGTCTGCTGGCCGCGGTGACGTTAGCTTCCCGCGGGGCGGCCGGGCCGGGCGCAAGCCTCCCTTCCCAGTTATTCCACGGCACGCCCCCATGCACCGGACATTTCTGCTCGACCTCGATCTGAAACGGCTCCGGTCCGCCCTGGGTGCCGCGGCCGGCACGCGACTCGCGCAGCGGGACGTGCGGGCGTGGCTGACCGCCCGCGGCATCGAACCGCTCGGCCGGCTCTGGGCTGTTCGCGCGGAACAAATCCCCTTCCTGGACCCGACCGCCGTGCAGGCGGCGTGGGTCCTGCACGGCGGCTGACCACGTTTGTCTTGCCCACACCGGCTGTCACACCCTGACCCGACATCCGCCGCCTGCGGCGTCGCCGATCAACCGGACCCCTCGCGGCGTCCGCGCCAAACCTAATTAGGATTAATGGCGCCATCGGCGACCCCGTCCCCGGCCCGGCAACCCCTATTGCAGGGAGCCGGCGATCCGGCCGGAGCGGCCCTCGGAGTCGGTGTAGCTGCACAAGATCCGGGCCCCGCGGAAGTGCTTGTCCCCGTCGTAGCCGTCGAGCCGGCCGAAGAAGTTGGCCGGGCGGTCGAGGACGGTCCCGGTCCCGTCGAAGTGGTCGCCGTCCAAGGTCAGGTCCGCGGCGACCGACCCGGTGCGGCCGTCGTGGCCCCGGACCTGCCCGCTGAGCGTGATCGTCCCCTTCTTGACCGACGCGGAGCCCTGGCCGGTGCACGAGCCCCGGATCGTCAGGCCGTACGGGCCGTCGGTCTTCTTCGGCTGCTTGCCGGCCGCCCACAGGCCGGTCGGGGCCAAGGCCAGCGCGGCGGCCAAGAGGCAGCGGCCTGTTAGGCCGGCACGTCGGACGGGCCGCAGCGGTGGTCGGGAACGCCTCATCGCGAAGGTGAGTTTACGGCCGGTTCGTGAGGCTGTCATGAGAACCGTCCGCCCAATCGCGGCCGCGGTGGACCTGTCCGGCCGCCCCGGTTCCGGCCCTGGGCTCGTCCGTCGGGCTCCCCGCGGCCGGCACCGCGGGGGCGGTGGCGGAAGCCGCGGCACCGGGCAGGATGACGTGGAACTCGCTGCCCCGCCCGACCTCGCTCCGCAGGGCGCAACGCCCCCCCATCGCCCGCAGGTGGGTCCGGACGAGGAACAGGCCCAGCCCGGCGTGGCCGGACCCGCCGGCCCGGGCGGCGTCGCCGCGGACGAACGGCTCGAACACGGCCGACCACTGGTCCTCGGGGATGCCGACGCCGGTGTCGGCGACCGTCAGGTGGAGGTCCCCGCCGGCCGCCCGGACGGCCACCGACACCGTCCCGCCCGGGACGTTGTACTCGACCGCGTTCGACAGCAGGTTCACGAGGACGCTCCGCAGCCGGTCCGGCTCCACCACCGCCCGCTGGCCGGCCGGGCAGTCGGCCCGGACCTCGATCCCCCGCGGCCCGCCAAGCGGGGCGACCGTCCGGACGGCGTCGGCAACCAGGGCGGAAAGGTCGACCTCTCGGGCCGGCTCGGCGTGGTCGAACGCCTCGCTCCGGACCTGCTCCATCAGCCGCTCGACGAGAACTCGCAGCCCGGTGGCGTCCGCCAGCGCGTCTGCTAACCGGGCTTGGTACGCGTCGGCCGTCCGCGGGCGGGCCAGAGCTACCTCCAGCCCGGTGACCAGGGCCGCCACCGGCGTCCGCAGCTCGTGCGAGGCGTCGGCGAGGAAGCGGCGGCGGCGGGCGAAGGCGACCTCGAGCTTGCCGAGCATCCGGTTCAGCCGCCGCCCGACCGGGGCGAGCTCGGGCGGGAGCGCCGCGACCGACACCCGGCGGTCGAGCTTGCGCTCGTCGACGGACCCGACGAGCCGGGCGACGTCCCGGAGCGGGCGGAGGGCGGTCGAGGCGACGCGGTAGGCGACGGCCGCGGCCGCCAGGCCGGCGACCGCACCGCCCGCCCCGAGCGTGACGAGGAGCCGGGCGAGCACCCGGTCGAACGCGTCGGCCGGCCCGCTGTAGGTCACGACCACCGGGACCGGGTCGGCCCCGGGTACGACCGGCCGCGCCAGCGCCCGGACCGTCAGCGACCGGACCCGCCGGCCG
>JAQGHJ010000756.1 GCA_028288905.1 Phycisphaerales bacterium
GGGGCGGCGGAGCTGCGGGCGCTGCGGCAGCTCGACGGGCCGCAGCGGCGGATCGGCCGGGAGCGGATCAAGAACTACCGCGGGGCCCAGGGCGAGGCGTTGGTCGGGTGGCAGCATCAGGACCTGCCGGGCGACTGGCACGTGTTCCACGGGATGCAGCTGGAGGAGGCGAGCGACCTCGACCACGTCGTGGTCGGGCCCGGCGGCTTGTTCTGCGTGTCGACGAAGTCGAACCGGGGGCTGCTGTCGGCCGGGGCGGACGGGGCGTACCTGCTGAACGGGAAGCCGACCGAGTTCGTGCGGCAGGTCCAACGGCAGACGATGCGGCTGCGGGACCGGCTGGCGGCGCTGCTCGGGCGGGTGCCGTGGGTGCAGCCGGTGCTGGCGGTCCCGCTGGCGTGGGTGGCGTTCGACAGTTTTCAATCCGCCGCCTGGGTGCTGCACCAGGACAACCTGCTGAAGGCCCTGTCCGAACAGCCGCCGCGGCTCGGCCCGGACGAGGTCGCCCGGGTCGTGCGGGCGCTGGAGATGATCATGGCGAACGCGAAGGACCTGTACGAGCGGCCGGTGCCCCGGGCCCCGGGAGGCGGCGAGCCGGCCGCCGGTCCGGGCGGGGACACCGCCGCCAAGGCGTGAGCGTCCGCCGCCGCCAAGGAGGGGGGATCTAGTCTCGCCGGATGAGGGCGGACCTTGAGCCGGTTCGGCTCCCTAAGGGAGACCAACCAGCTCTTAACCCGGACCCGGCTGGAAAGCAGAGACTCAGATACTTTTAGGCCTAAGGCGCCCAGAGCGGGCGAAGTCGTGCGATGGCCCGGAGTCTCTGCGGGCGTAGGGCCGAGAGTGGAGAGACAAGAGGCCGGTGGTAAGTCGTTGCGAGTCCTGGCCCAACAAAGAAAGAAGCCGAGGCGACTAGGCCTCGGCTTCTTCCGTTAACCGGACGGTTGCTGTCGTTCGCAACCCACGTTCAAGTAGAGCGAAGGGAACCGTGTTCGGAATACGGGATATTCAACGCAGAGACACCCGTTGTCAGTGGGCGCGCCGCGCAACCTGCTGTTACACCAGTGGGTTCCGGACGGGAGGGTCGATGGGGGAGCCCATCCGGACGGCTACGGAAAGTGGCCGCCGGCCAGTCAACCGAATACCCCGGAAGTGACACTCCCGCGAATCTCGCGTTCCACGGTTATGTTTCGCAAGGTGTTACGGCAGGCCGAGAACGGCCGGAAACTCTGACAACGGGGCGATCCTGCGTGGCGAGAACGTGCTGTCTCGTCAACGCAGGCGTTCCCTGCCGGTTCTTTTCTTCCACTCTGCTTGCCGTCTCCGAACCAGTTAACACCCGCCACGTCAGGACCACCTCGTTAGCGGATCGCCCGATGACGCGGCGGCCGGTCGCCGGTCGGCCTCGGCCCGTCGGAGTCGCGGCCGCGGTCGGCGGGCGAGACGCCCGCCCCGCGCCAGCCCTCTGCACGGCGATCCGTCCCACGTCGAACGCCGAGGCCTGACCGCACCAGATCACGACCCGACGCGGCTGACCGCGGTCCCGACGGCGCGGACCCTCCCAGACGCGAGTGGGGCCCCGGGGCGGCCGAGGACGGCGACGCCGCGGTCGGCGCACCACCCGAGGTTCACCGGGTCCCCGATCCTTCGGGCCGGCCGGCTCGGCCGCCTTGGTCGGCTCGGCCGGGGCCGCCGCGACGCCGGGGTACGGCGCGGGCGTCAGGAACAGGTGTCGGGGCATGCCGGACGAGGGTGCGCCGTTCGGGCGGGCGGATGCAGCTGACGCGGACGTTCGACTTCTCGGACTGCTCAAACCTGACCCTACGCGGGTTCACGATCAACTACGACCCGCAGCCGTTCACCCGGCGGGCCGCTGGTCGACGCCGATCCGGCCGCCCGTGTTCTGCGGCTCGGTCGCGTGGAGGGCGGAGAACCGGTTGCCGACGAACCGGGCACCGTCGACGCCGACTACGCAGGCCGACGCCCCGTTGGCGTCGTCGAACACGTTCCCCTCGATCACGAGGTCGCCCACCCGCTGCGGCCGTCCGACGACGGACACGGCCCCGGCCGGGATTGACTCGTACATCGGGCAGTAGTACCCAGTCATAGGTTTTTCTCGAGGCCGCCCGCCGCGATTAATTTTCCGTCACCGACCAAGTCCTTGACGGACGGGCGTCGGTGGGTCCCGCCCGCCCCGAGGGCGGCGAGGTACCGGTCGAGTTCGTGGACGTCGCCGGCGTTGACCACGGCGGCCACGTATCCGTCCGGGCGGACCAGCCAGACGCCGTTGCCCCGGGGCGGCGGGCGGACGTCGGGCGCCACCAGGTCGGTGTACTCGTCGAGCAGCGCGGCGATGGCGGCCGTCCTGGCGGCGAACAGCGCGAACCGCGGCGCGGGGCCCGACCCCGCCGGCGGCTGCCCGGTGACCGGGGCGAGACGCTCGCCCGCGGCCGGGCTCAGCCCGGCCGCCGACGGGCCGTTCAGCGGGCCGTCCGGGTACCCGATCGTCACCTCCGTCATCGCGTCGGCGAACGCCCGGCGGACGGGCCGTAGGCCGAGCAGGAGGTGCCCGACGGCGTTGCGGACCGCCCGGGCAAGGGGGTTGCGCATCGTCGCCACGGCCGTCAGCCGGCCGGCCGCCTTCAGCACGTCGTCCCCGACCGCGCTCCGCTCGGGGCTGTAGCTGTCGAGAAGCTGGTCGCCGGCGGTCCGGTTGACGACCATCGCCAGCTTCCAGGCGAGGTTGAACGCGTCCTGCATGCCCGTGTTCATTCCCTGCCCGCCGGCCGGGCTGTGCACGTGGGCCGCGTCCCCGGCCAGGAACGCCCGGCCGTGGCGGTAGCCGGCGACCTTCCGCCCGTTGATCCGGAACCCGGCCAGCCAGATCGGGTCGAACGCCGTCACGCCGCCGGGCCCGCGGCGGTCGATCACCGCCTGCGCCTGCGCAAGCGTCGGCGTCGGCGGCCGCTCGTCGCCCGTCCCAGGCATGTCCGCCAGCACGCGGTACCGGCCGGGGCTGATCGGGAAGATCACGCACGCCCCGTCCCGCTGCCAGTAGATCGACATCTCCGTGTCCGGGACCGGGTAGCCGGTCAGGTGGACGTCGGCGAGGATCCAGTCGCTGTCCAGCGTCTCGCCGGCGAACGGCACCGCCAGCCCGTGGCGGACCGTGCTGTGCGTCCCGTCGCACGCGACGAGCCAGTCGGCCGTCACCGGCTCGTCCCGCCCGTCGGCGTGCCGTAGGAGGGCTTCGACCCGGTCGCCGCGGTCGGCGAACGCCGTCAACTCGACCGCCCGCTCCACCGTCACGCCCAGCCGCCCGAGCCGCTCGTCCAACAGGCGCTCCGTCTCTGACTGCGGCAGCATCAGCGCGAACGGGTAGGGGCTGTCGACGGTCGACAGGTCGATCCGGCCGACCCGCCTGTCCCCGGCGACGATGTTGGCGGCGACCACTCTGAACCCAGCATGGACGAACGGCGCGGAGCCGGGCCCGCCGTCCGCGTCCGGACAACGGTCCAGCAGTTCCAGCGTCCGGCTCCAGAGGACGAGCGCCTTGGACCGGTCGGTCCGGGAAGCGGCCTTGTCGACGACCCGGACCGTAACGCCGTACCGCGCGAGCTCGGCGGCCATCGTGAGGCCGACCGGGCCCGCGCCGACCACCAGAACGGTAATATTCATGGGGACCTCCGACGGGGTGCGCGGGCGAGGCAGGTCCGGTCACGACGGACGCCTGCGCGATCCGGCCCGGGACGACGCCGTCGCCGGGCGGCTCGACGCCGTCCGCCTTAGGACGCTGCCGGCGTCACTTCCAAGTAGTCGATCCGGGTCGACATGCCCGGGGACGACCCGGCGTCGATCGTCAGCTTCCCGTCCGCCACGCTCACGGTCACCGCCCTCGCGGCGAACGTGTTCCGCGGCAGCGCCGCCTTTGAGAACAGCGCCGCACCCTCCGCCCGGACCGTGTTCGTCGAGGGCCCGCCGGCGTCCCCGATCCCGACCTTCACGCGGTACCGCCCGTTCGGGACGGCCAGGTCCCAGCGGGCGCCTTTCAGCACGCCGACGTTCGTGTCCAGCAGCTGGTTCTTGTTGGCGTTCCGGTCGACGGCGGACGCCCCCTGGTAGACCGACCATCCGTACGTCCGCCCGCCCGCCCGCGGGGCGTACACCCGGCCGGCATCGACCGCGTATCCGGGCACCGCCGGGGCGGCGGCCGGCTGGAAGTTGACCTGGAACGGTGCGGTGACGGCGGCCGTCGCCGTCACGCCGCCGGCCG
>JAQGHJ010000351.1 GCA_028288905.1 Phycisphaerales bacterium
GCCGCCGCCGTCGGGTCAGCAGCCCGGCCGCGGCGACCGCCCCGACGGCCGCCCCGGCCGGCTCGGGGACGGGGGTGCCGGCGTAGACGCGGAAGCCCTCGCCCCCGTAGTTCCCGCCGAGGTCGATGACCAGGTGGCCGTCGTCCAGCGCCCCGATGCCGCGGTACGCGGTGTTGAGGTCGCCGCGGGTGCCGGGGAACGTGGCGGCCAGGGACAGGTCGGCCAGGGAGTAGACCAGGGTGTTAGCGCCGTTGGTCTCGCCGCCGCCGTCGCCGAACGCCCAGAGGTACCCCTGGCTGAGCAGCGGGGCGCTGGCGGTGGCGAACGGGCCGGTCACGGACCGGAGCAGGTTGCCGGTCGCGCCGTCGAACTGGGCCAGGACGTCGTTCCCGGTCGAGTACACCGACCCGTCGGCCGCCAGGGCGACGTTGCCGCCGGTGCCGACGCCGCTGCCGGTCTTCTGCCACAGCTGGGTGACCGCGCCGGTGGCCGGGTTGAGGCCGTAGGCCGTCAGGGCGGTCGACGAGCCGTAGGTGTCCGTGACGAAGAACCGGTCGCGGGCGAGGTCGACGACGGGCGAGGCGTTCCCGCCGCCGTTGCCGCCGCCGCTGTAGAACTGGTTCACCGCCCCGGTCGTCCGGTTGACGGCGTAGTACCGCTGCGGGCTGTCGACGATGGCGTAGTTGCCCATGACCGCGGGGATCGAGCCGGACGTGCCGACCGGGGCGTTCCACAGCAGCGTGCCCGACGTCGGGCCGAGCCGGTAGGCCAGCAGGTTGCTGCCGCAACTGACGTAGGCGACCTGGCTCGTGGTCGTGGTGTCGGTCGCGAGGGTGACCGCGTTGCCCGCGTACGGCGTCGGCACGGCGTAGCGGGCGGCCCCCGTCGCCGCGTCCAGCACGTACAGGTTGGACGCGTTCACGCCCTGCGGGGAGCCGGCGAAGACGACGGTCCCGGCGGCGTAGGCCTCGCGGGACGTGCCGGAGTAGGCGGCCGACGTCCAGTTCACGGCCCCGTCGGCGAGGTCGAACGACGTGACCTGGGTCGGGCTCAGCCGGGTGATGCCGAGGACGGCGTTGCCGACGATCAGCGGCGAGACGTAGTTCGCCGGGGCGTTCCAGCTCGGCGCAAGGCTCGTCGGGACCGGCCCCAGCCCGGCCCGGCCGGTGTGCTGAGGGTCGTGCTGGTACCCCTGCCAGTCGTCCGCCCGGGCGACGCCCGACCCGGCCGCGGCGACGAGTGCCGCCGCCGCCCCGGCGCGGGCGCGCGAGATCCGGAATTTGGGCGCGGGCATGATCGTGGGCATGAACTCCCCTTCGCTGATGGGTGGACGCCGCGTCCGTCCGGCGCGGCCGGGTGATACCTTACGGGACCTCGCGGCGGCGGCAGGACGGTACCCGCGCGACCGGGCGGGCGACAACGGGGGACCCCCGAGGGCCGGCCCGGTTCGCAGCGGCCGTGCGCCGGGTCGGGAGGGCGGGGACGAATGGGGGGGCGGGAGGCGGCCTCGGTAGGATGGCGGCGATGCCCCGCTCGGCCGGATCGATCGTCCTGCTCTTCCTCGCGGCCGGGTACGTGTCCGCCGGCGCGACGGCGCTCTGGTGCCGCGTTCACGCCGACGCCGCTTGGTCGCCGGAACAGGTCGCGTTCGCACCGGCGTACATGCCGTTCATCCTCCTCCGGACCGCGGTCTACCTGCTGTCCGACGTGACGCATAAGCCGCCGGTCCTTTTCACGCTGCTCGTCCGGGCGGGCTACGCCGCCCCCTTCGCCGCGGCACTGGGGGTCCGACACCGGGGGCGGGCGCGGGCCGATCGCCGGGCGGCCCGAGGGCGCTGCCCCGCCTGCGGGTACGACCTCCGGGCGAGCCCCGGCCGGTGCCCGGAGTGCGGGGCGGGGCCGAAGGGGGCGAGCGCGTGAGGCGATGGCTGTTCAACCTGGCGGTGGCCGCGTCGACCATTCTGGCGGCCGCGACGGCCGCGCTCCTCGCCCAGCGCGTGCTGCGGCCGGCGGCCGCTTCCTGGTCGACCGCGGCCGCGGAGTACCACGTCGGGTCGGCCTCGGGCACCCTGTCGGCGTGCCGCGACACGAACCGGACGTTCCATTTCCGCGGGCCGGCGACGTTCGCGGCCCCGCGGTGGGGCGACCCGCCGTCGCCTCTCCCGACGGTCCCGCGCCTGGGCCCGGCGACCCGGCGGAACTGGGGGGCTCGATGCGGGGCGGTGGGGCGTGGGGGGCTCGCGTACCACCGGGCGGCGGAGCCCGGCACGGCGGCCGTCACGATCGTGACCGAGGAGATCCTGGTGCCGCTCTGGATGCCGCTGGCGGCCGCCGCCGCCCTGCCAGCCGTCTGGGTCGCCGGCCGGGCCCGCCGCAGGCCGGGCGGGTTCCCGGTCGGAACCGGGGGCGACCGTGCCGCGGGTGCGGGTAGGACCTGACCGGGAACGCGAGCGGGGCGTGCCCGGAGTGCGGGCGGGCGACGTGACCCGACGCGCAAGGATTGCCGGGAAGCGGCGAGACGCCCGACGCGACGTAAGCCAAGGTAGGTGCTCGGCTTGGCCGACTTCGTGCTCGGACCGGGCCTCCACCTTATAGTGCGTGTGCGCTAAAGAACATGTAGTTCGGCCACTTCGGAGGTTTGTCATGCTCTCTCCGGGCATTCTGTACACGGCGGCGGCGATGACGGCCCTGGTGGCCGCCGCCTGCACGGCCCTGTGCCTCGTCTGGTCGGTCCCGGTTTGGCGGCACCGGCTCGCCCCGGCCGGGGGCGGGGCCGACGCCCGCCGTCCCAAGGCCGCCGGGTTGAGCGGCCGGCCCGCCCAGGTCGGCAGCGGCCTCGTGTCGGCCGGCATCGCGGCCTGCGCCCTGCTCGCGTGGTACGGGGTGTACTGCACGCTGTCCGCGGTCTGACCCCCGCCCGCGACGAGGCCGGGCCGAACCAGGCGCCGCACCCGACCCGGCCCGCACGTGGGCCTCTCGGGATTCGCAGCTCGCTGGTGCGGGCCGGGCAGGTGGGCGCGGGTCGTCCGGTCTGCGTCGCGACCAACCGCCCCTCGTTCTCCGCCGCCACCCCCTCCGTCACTGGTTGGTCGCTACCGTCGCACGAACGCAGAACGCCCCGGCCGTAGTGGCCGGGGCGTCGGTGATTCAAGGGCGGAGGGTGCCGCG
>JAQGHJ010000820.1 GCA_028288905.1 Phycisphaerales bacterium
GGGCCGGCGCGCGGGTCGGCCGCGGCAGGGCGGCGGGCGGCATGCCGATGCCCGGCGTCCCCCGCGTGAGCCGTTTTGCGGCTCCCCGATCGTTCATCGGCCGTGGGCGCGGCGGGCGTGAGGGGCGGACGGCGGAAACGGGTCGTTAGCGGGTCGAGTGTCGTGTCGCACCCGATCGTGTAGCGGGTCCCGGAACCACGTGGCCGTTCGGCGGCGTTGTGGTGCGGCCGTGCCGGCTGCACGTGCTAGCGTCACGCCTGCCCCCGGGGCGCGACGGGGGTAAGTCCTGTCGGGCGGCGGCAGGGCGGCACTGGCGGTCCCTGCGGGACGGGTGCAGGCGGGACGCCCGCACCACAAGCCGCGACCCGCGACGCCTCTAGGGGACCGCGGGGGCCGGAACCGCCATCTCGGCGACCCAGTGGGCTATCAGCTTGGCCCCGGCCTCGTCGACGACCGTCGACCCGGCCCGGGGCATTCGCTCGGGGCCGAGCTGGTTCATCCGCCACAGGAGCAGGGTGTGGGCTGGGTCGCCGGGGACGAGCAGCTTGCCGCCGGCGACGCCGTGGTCGCCGTGCTGGGGCGGGACGTCGAGGGTCTTGGTCTTGTCCAGCGGCAGGCCGTACTGGAGCTCGAACAGGGCGTTGCCGCCGCCGCTCTTGCGGTGGCAGTGGGAGCAGTTGGCGTGCAGGTAGGCCCGGGCCCGGTCGTCGAGCGGGGCGTGGGCGTCGGCCGGGTCGGGCATCCGCGGCAGCTTCGCGTAGGCGGCCGGGTCGCCGGCGTCCGTCGTCGGCAGCTTGTGCCGTGGCGGCACGGGCTTGTCGAACAGGCCGACGTGTTCGAGGGCGCGGATCTGGTTGTCCGCCGAACCGCCCGCGAGAGCGGGGGCGGAACCGTGGGCGGCGGCGGCGTAGTCGAACGTCCGGTTCATCTGGGCGGTGCTCGGCCCGAGGACGAACCCGGCCGGCATCGTGTGGCAGAGCGTGCATTCGGCCCGGCTCGGGTAGTGCCACACCTGCTGCCGGATGGCGCCGGTGCCCGTCGCCGCGCCGGGTGTGGCGGGGTCGCGGACGGCGAACGTCTGGTCCTTGCCCCGTGGGTCGTCCAGCAGGTCGGCGTCGGTCTGGGCGTCGTTCCAGACGTACGTGTACCCCCGCCAGTGGTCCTGCTCGACGTGCATAAGCCGGGTCTCGAGCCGGCGGCGGGAGGCGGGGTCGCCGGCCGTCAGCTCCAGTTCGAACGTCTTGACCAACACGCTGCCGTCGGGAAAGCCCCACGCCCCGTCCGGGCTGTACTTGATCTTCCCGTCGCCGGGGACTGCGATGAACCGCTGCTTCTTCGCCCCGTCGGACCAGAGCGGGCTGTTGACGTCGTACGGGACGACGCCCGGGGCGACGACGTGGTCCTTGGTCGAGGCGAACAGCCCGGTCTCGCTGAGCTTGCGGGGAAAGTGGGCCGTCGCGTCTGGCTTGCCGAAGGCGGGGTTACGGTCGAGCCGGTAGGTCGCGCCCTGGTAGTCGAGCAGAAGCAGCTCGCCGGCCGCGTCCTGGCCGAACGCGACGAGCTTCAGCGGGGTGTCGACCAGCTCCTTGTGCTCGGTCACCTTCGCCCCGTCGTACCGCAGGGCCCAGACCTTGCCCGTCTCGTAATCGCCGTAGACGTACTGCCCGGCCAGTTCGGGGAACCGGCTGCCGCGGTACACGAACCCGCCGGTGATCGACCGGCTCTCGGAGTGTTCGTGCTCGAAGACGGGCGGCAGGATCGGCGTCGGGCCGCGGGGGCGGGCCTCGCGGAACGCGTGGGTGCCCTCGGTCACGGACCAGCCGTAGTTCCCGCCGCGGGCGACGAGCACGACCGATTCCCACAGGTCCTGCCCGACGTCCCCGCCCCAGAGCTGGCCGGTCGGGCGGTCGATGCTGAACTTCCAGACGTTCCGCAGCCCGTACGCCCACACCTCCGGCCGGGCCCCGGGCGTGTTGACGAACGGGTTGTCGGCCGGCACGCAATACCCTTGGCCGGGGGCGGGGTGGTCGACGTCAATCCGTAGGATCGAGGCGTTGAGGTCGTCGATCCGCTGGCCGGTCACGTTGCCGTCGGCGTACCCGTGCCCGTCGCCGGCGGAGAAGTAGAGCATGCCGTCGGTGCCGAACGCCAAGCACCCGCCGAAGTGGTCCTCGCCGGCGGGCCACTCGGCGACGAGCGTCTCGGTGTCGGGCGAGCAGGTCGGCGGGGTGCCGCCGGTCGTGCGGCGGGAGGCCGCGTCCACGGTGTACCGGACGATCCGGCTGCGGAGCGGGGCGGGCTTGTACTCGAGGAAGCAGGCGTAGACGTACCCGTTCTCGGCGAACCGGGGGTGGAACGCGATGCTCCACACCCGCCGTGACGGGGCCCGCTTGCCGGTCTTGGGGTCGCGGGCCTGACAGTCGAGGAACGGGTCGGCCTTGGCGGCCGCGTCGTCGGCGGCGGGGAAGGAGAGGACCTGCCCCGTCTCCTGCACGACGAACCACCGGCCGCCGTCTGGGGCGATCACGGCGTGGACCGGGTGGTCGAACTTCAGCGCCGGGTACGAGCGCGCCTCGACGAACGGGCTGGCCGGCTCGGGCGACCCGACCACCCGCGACCCGGTCCACGGGACCCGCTGATCCAGGCCGAACGGGGCAGCAGTGGCCGCCGGCGCCGGCGGGACAGCGGTCGCCGACGGGGCCGGCGGGGGCACGGCCGGCGCCGCCAACACTGAGGCGGCCGCGACCAAGCCGGCGGCGGCGAGTGCCGCCAGTGCGCGAAGGTTGAACATCCGTTTCCCTCTCTCCGAACCCATCGAAGTGACCCACTCGGTGACGCTGCGTTCCGGCCCCGCAAGTGTACCGGGGCGGCATCAGACCCCGCCCCCGCCACGGGCGGCCGCCGTCCTCGAGATACTACGCCGGCACGGCCGCGGGCCCCGACGACGCTTCCGGAAAAACCGGGAACGTGCGGCGGGGCCCGCGCCGAACCGAACCGTATGCGACCACCACCGCGACCGGACCGCGAGGCCCAGCCGGGCGAGGTCTGACTTTACGCCTTGCTCACCTCGATGTAGTTGACCCGCGTCACCAGGTCGGCCGCGGAGCCGGCCGACAGCGTGAGCTTGCCGTCCGTCACGGTGACGGTCGCCGTCTTGTTGGCGAACGTCTTGATCGCGAGCTTCGACGCCGAGAACAGCGTGGTCGTGCCCTCGATGACGACCGTGTTGGTGGTGGCGACCTTCGCGTCGCCGACGCTCACCTTCACGACGTACGTCCCGTTCGGCACGGCCAGCTCCCACTTGGCGCCGGAGTAGACGCCGATGTCGGTGTCGAGCAACTGGTCGGCGACCACGTTCCGGTCGACGGCCGAGGCGACGTGGGTCTTCGACCACCCGTACGACTGGCCGTTCCGGGCGGCGTAGGTGTTGCCGGCGTCGACCAGGTACCCGCTGACGGCCGGGGCGGCCGCCGTCTGGAAGTTCACCTTCACCGGCGTGAAGGTCGTGGTCGACGACGGCACGGTCACCGTCGCCGTGCCGGACTTGGACCCGACCGATGCCCGCACCGTGGCCGACCCGCTGGCGGCCGCCGGGGCGGCGTAGAGGCCGGCCGCGGCCACCGACCCGATGCCGCCGGCGTCCACCGCCCAGGTGAACGCCGGGGCGGTCGCCATCGCGGCCCCAAACTGGTCGTTGGCGGCCGCGGCGAACTGCTGCGTCCCGCCGCGGGCGACGGTCGCCGTCCCCGGGGTGACCGACACGGTCGTCGCCGTCTGGTCGACCGTGAAGGTCGTGGTCACCGAGTTGACCGTGCTCCCGGTCGTGCTCGTCAGCTTGAGCGTGTAAGACCCGGCCGCGAAGAAGGTCATGGTCGACGACTTCGCCGCGTTCGTGTTGTTGGCGCTGAACGTCGGGGTGGTGGCCCCGGTTGGTTTGGCCGTCACCGACCAGCCGAAGACGGTGGCGGTGTTCGTCCCGGGGTTCACGGCCGTCAGGACGGCCGTCGTGCCGGTGGCGGGGTTCGGGTTGACCGCCACGCCCAACTGGGCGGAACCGGCCACCGAGAACCCGTACTGGCCGGAAGAGGTGGTGCCGTTGAGCACCTCGACCGTCCAGTTGGCGGCCGACGTGCCGAACACGTTCGTCACGGTGATCTGGGTCGTGCCGACCCGCGACACCACCGGCGCCGTGACCGTGGTCGGCGTGGTCAGGTTGCGGAGCGTGACCGTGGCGGCCGGGCCGAAGTTCGTGCCGGTGATCACCAGGGACTGGGCCGACGTAGACCCGGTCACCGGGTTCGGGGACACGCCGGTGACGGCAGGGGCGACGTCGTTGACCGTCCACGCAGCGGTCGCCGCAGTCGTCATCGCGTTGTTCGCCGCGTCGACGATCCCAGTGCCGGTCGCCTTGACCGCCAGCACGTAGCTGCCGGCCGGGGCGGTGGGCCCGGCGAGCCCGGTCAGCGTGAACGTCTTGTTGTCGGTCGTCGCCAGCGACGCGCCCGTGAGGGCGACGGCCGACCCGCCGCGGGTGAGGGTCAGGTCGGTGACGTCGAACCCGGTGACCGGCTCGCTGAACGTGATCGACGTCCCGTCGACCGGCGTCGTCCGCGGGGTCGTGACGGCGGCGACCGCCGCCGTCGGCGGCGTCGTGTCGCCCGGCGGCGGGGACGTCGTCGCCGACAGCACGGTCAGGTTCATGGCGACCGACGCGGCGACGATCGTCCCCGTCGCGTTCGCGCCGCTGTACTGCACGAGTTGTAGCGTGTGCTGGCCGACCGGCGGCGTCCAGTCGAACACGTCGGCCCCGTTGTCCCCGCCGATCGTGTACGGGGCGGTCGACTCGACCCGCTCCTGGACGCCGTCGATCAGGAACCGGATGCTCCCGACCGCCTTGCCGGTGGCCGGGTACCCGAGGATGTTCAGCTTCGTCCCGACCTTCGACATGTCGATCACGTACCCGCTCGTCAGGGCCGCGATCTTCTTGTCGGTCGTCGAGTTGTACAGGTCCGCCGTCGGGGCCGGGTTGGTGGCCGGGATGGTGGGGGGCACCACCGGCGGCACGACGACGGGCGACAGGGTCAGCTTCACGTCGTCCACGAACGCCGTGTTGTCCCCGCCGAGCGGGTTCAGCCCGACGATCGACAGGGTGTGCGTCCCGGCCGCGACGGTGAAGGCGGCGGTCGTCAGCGACTCGTACGCCGTGCCGGCGGGCGCGAAGGACCCGACGGACGCCCCGTCGACCCGGACGTCGATGGTCTGGGCGTTGACGTTCGTCCCGCCGAACGACCGCTGGGCCGCCTTCAAGGTGACCACGTACCGCCCGGCGGCCAGGCCGGTGATCGCTTGCGACACGGCCCCATCGATCTGAAGGAACGCTGCCTGAGCCGCCTCCGGGGCGACGGGATTGAGGTTCGTGAACCCGCTGCCGTTCGCGGTCACGCCCGAACCGCCGGCATACGTCCACGGGGCTCCAGCTGGGTTGTACTGGAAAATCCCGACGCCCAGCGCCGGCTGCTCGAACCCGCCGTCCGCCAGGGTCCCGGCCGAGACCGCCGTCACCGTGAACGACGTCGTCGCCCCGGTCACGATCGCGTTGCTCGCCGCGTCGACGATCCCCGTGCCGGCCGACTTGAGCGTCAGCACGTACGCGCCCGCCGGGGTGGTGGCGGTCGTTAACCCCGACACGGTGAAGGTCATGCCGTCGGACGACGAGACCGTTAGGCCCGTGAGGGTGACGGCCGTGCCGCCCCGGGTCAGGGCGAGGTCGGCCGCATCGAACCCGGTGACGGGCTCGCTGAAGGCGACCGTGACGACGTCGACCGGCGTTGTGCGCGGCGTCGTGACGGGGGAGAGGGTCGCGGTCGGCGGGGTGGTGTCCGTCGGGACGGTCGCGTTCACGATGAAGGCGAACGAAGCTGCGCCGCTCAACGCGTTCCCGGCCGCGTCCGAGATGCCGGTCCCGGACGCCTTCACGGCTAGGGCGTACGACCCGACCGGCGTGGTGGCCGCGGTCAGCCCCGACACGGTAAAGGTCTTACCGTCGGCCGAGGCCAAGGTCAGTCCACTCAGCGTGACGGAGGACCCGTTGCGGGTCAGCGTCAGGTCCGACGCGTCGAAACCCGACACGACCTCGCTGAACGTGACCGTTACCGACGCGACCGGTGTGGTCCGCGGGGTGGCGATGGGGGTGATGGCCGCCGTCGGCGGGGTGGTGTCGGTCGGCACCGGGGCGTTCACGACGAACGCAACCGACGTCCCCACCGACAGCAGGTTGCCCGCGGCGTCGGCGACGCCCGTGCCCGCCGCCCCCACAGCCAGCGAGTAGGTCCCGACAGGCGTCGTCAGCGCGGTAAGGCCGGACAGGACGTACGTCTGGCCGTCCGACGTCGACAGGGTCGCCCCGGTCAGGGCGACGGCCGTCCCGCCGCGGGTGAGCGTTAGGTCGGTGACGTCGAACCCGGTGACCGGCTCGCTGAACGCGAAGGTCAGGGCGTCGACCGGCGTCGTCCGCGGCGTGGTGACGGCGTTGATCGCGACGATCGGCGGGGTCGTGTCGGTCGGCGCGGCGGGGACGTTCACCGCGAACGTGCCCACCGTCCCGGTGGCGACCGCGTTCCCGACCAAGTCGGCGACCTTGCCGCCGACCGCGGCGACCGTGTAGGTGCCGTTCTGGGCGGCCGTCCACCCGTTGGCCGGGGCGGCCACCGAGTAGGTCGCCGTCCGCGGGGTGCCGTTCGTCGGGCTGTCGACCGACACGAACGTGACCGCCAGGGGCGACCCCCCGGGGCCGGTCACGGTCAGGTCGTCGCTGCCGAGGGTCGCAGTCCCGACGGCGGTGTTGTCGGACCAGACGACGGAGAACGTGTACGCGGCGGTCGAGGCGACCGTCAGATCCGCCGCTTGCAAGCTGTACGTCGGGGCGGTCGTGTCGCCGGTGCCGGCGTTGATCGCGAACGAGTAGCTGGCGTCCGACTGGAGCGCCGCGCCCCCGTCGCCGTTCACTGTGGCCGACGCCGGCAGCGTCAGCACGTACTGCCCGGTGACGGTGGTCAGCCCGGCCAGACCGGTCAGTTGGTAGGTCGTGTTGTTCACCTTCACCAGCGACGCCCCGCCGGGCAGCAGGTTCGCCCCGCCGTCCCGCTTCAGCGTCAAGTCGTCGACGCCGAACCCGTTCGGGACCTGCGAGAACCGGATCGTAAGCGCGTCCAGCCCGGGCTGCGGGTTGGCGACGGAGTCGATCGCCGCGCTGAACGTGTTCGGGACCGAAACGGTGAGGTTGAAGAGTGGGTCGGCATCGGCCACGTTTCCAGACAGATCCCTGACCTGACCGGCCTGGAGCGTGACCTGGTACACCCCGTTTTGACTCGACAGCCACCCGCCGGCCGGCGGCGACAGCCGGTAGATGGCGTACGCCACCCCGTCGTCGCTCGTCGTGTCGGCGCTGATCAGCTCGGCGTACTGCAGGAACCCCGAGTTGTTGGAGACCAGGATGTTCTTGTCGCCGAGCGACGCAGGGTCGATGCCCGGGGCCTCGTCAAAGTACCTGACGTAGATGTCCGCCGACCCGTCCGGGGAGGTGATCGAGTCGGCCGACGCGGCCGGGGCGAACGGCTTGTCGTTGTTGATCGCGACCCGGAACTCGCCCGCGTACGCCCCGTCCGGCGTCACGTTGCCGGACGTGTCGGACACCGACGCGTTTCGGAGGTAGATGGTGTACACCCCGTTTTGCGCCGGGTGGATTCCGTCGGGCAGCGGCAGCGCGTAGTTGCCCGTGATCTTCGTCCCGGACCCCGACTGCCCCTTGTACGTCGGGACGACGTACGTGACGCCGTCGGGCAGCAGGACGATGATGTCGTCCGCGCCGACGGTCGAGGCCTTCACGCCGGTGATGTCCGTGTAGTCGACCGAGATCGATATCGAGGTCGCGGCCGAATCGGCGTACACGTCTGGGGTGGTCGACTCGGCGACCGGCGGCTGCGAATCGGCGGTCAGCGCGAACGTGCCGATCTCCCCGCCCGGGGCCGGGGCCCCGCCCTTGGTAGCCGTCACCTGGTTGTCCTGGAGGACGATCGAGTACGTCCCGCCGTACGCGGCGGTGAACCCGCCGGCGGGGGCCGGGAACGAGTACGTGACGACGACCGGCGCGTCCGCGTTGGCCGGGGTAGTCCGGGAGACGTACGTCGCGTTCGCCGCGAACCCGTTCGGGCCGACGATCTTGATGTCGTTCGAATCGAGCGAGGTGGTGTTGATCCCGCCGGTCGCCTGGTAAGTGACGACGACGGACTGGGCGGCCGTGCTGCCGAGCTGGATCGTCGGGCCGACGGCAACCGCCGTCGGGACGGCCACGTCGACCGCGAAGGTGCCGAGCACCGCCCGCCCGATCGACACGCCCTGCACCGTCGCGATCGTGCCCGCCTGGACGGCAACGTCGAACGACCCGGCGTCGGCGGACGTCCACCCGCCGATCGGCGGGTCGACGCGGTAGGTGGCAACGATCGTCTGAGCGTTGCCGGACGCCGGGCTGGTGGAGACGAGGGTGGGGGCGGCCCCGAAGCCGTTCGGCCCAGTCACGTACAGGTCGCCCGCCCCGACCGTCGCCGCGTTGATCTGCCCTGACGCGACGGCGTAGGTCACGACCAGCGTCGCCGCGGCGGTCGGGTTGGTCACGGCGGCGACGGCGGCCATGGTGGCGGTCGGGGCGGCCGTCCCGACCGCGGGGACCGTGACCCCGAACTGTCCGAGGGCCGCGCCCGGGGTGACGTTCCCCTTGGCGTCGGTCACCTGATTAGGCGCGACGGACACCACGTACTGCCCGTTCGCCGTCGACGCCCACTTCCCGCCGGGGGCGGGGATGCTGTACGTGGCCGTGACGACCGACCCGTTCGAGTTCGCCACCTTCGACAGGAGGGTTGCGGTCTGGTTGTACGCGGACGGGCCGGTGACGACCACGTCCCCGGTCCCGACGCTGGCAGCGTTGACCTGGATGTCGTCGGCCCAGGTGACGGTGAACGTCTGGGTCGCCGCGCCGCCGGCCGTGATGTCGGAGACCGACAGCTGCCCGGTCGGGGGCTGGGTGTCGGACCGCTGGCCGGAGAACCCAGCCTGGATGTACGCGACGGCCGCGGCGGTCGCGTACTGGGTCCGCCAGTTCTTGCTCGACTGCCGCCGGGCCTGGGCCAAGTACGCGTCGATCGACCCGCTCCCACCGATGCTCGCGTTGTACGTCGCCGGGCTCCGGGTCGGGTCTGGGTACGCGACCGCGGCGCTCGACGCCGTCGGCTCGGCCAACAACTGCCACGCGGACAGCGACACGTTCGCGCCCTTGACTAGGAACGTGTTCGTCCCGGTCGCCCCGGACTTGAGGTTGTACTTGTTCCCGGACCACAGTTCCTCGGCCGCCGAGTAGCTCGTCCCGTGCTGTACGACGGGGTTGCCGGAGATGCTTTCAAACTCGTTGTTCAGCACCTTCAGGTTGTTCAGCGCGAACCGGGTCGTGCCGCCCGGGCTAAACCCGGACGCCAGGATGAGGCCCCGGCTCCACCCGTACACGATGTTGTTCTGGACCGTCAGGTCGTTGATCCCGACGCCGTTGTCCTTGTAGTTCTGGTCGACCGACCCGTACGACAGCTGGATGGCCGGGAAGTTGGCGTCCGTGTAGCTGCTGAATATGTTGTTCTTGACGACCGTCCCGCCGCCGCCGTACTGGCTGCCGATCGGGCGGAGGTTGCCGAGCTCGATGCCCCAGCCGCGCTGCTGCCCGTTGATGTCCCGGGCCCCGTACACGACGTTCCCGCTCACCTCCCCGTACACCCCGCCGAGCGTCTCGATCCCGTTCACGAGCCCGTAGCTCATCGCGATCGGGTTGTTGATGAACAGGTTGTTCTTGACGATCCCGCCGGCCCGAGCCTGGAGCCCGTGGCTGCCGGCGTTCGCGAACGTGTTCCCGGTCACGACGACGTTCTTGTTCGTCGCGTGCAGGTACGCGTCGTGGTTGTAGATCGTCGGGTACGACCCGAAGTTGCCGTACGCCGGGTCCGTCCACCCGTTGTGGTCGAACACGTTCTCGTCGAGCGTCAGCCCGTTCACCCCCTGGGCGTAGATGCCCTCGGACGTGATGTACCCGCCGCTCGCCCCGAAGCTCTTGGCGTAGTTGTCGACCAGCTGGCTGCGGCGGACCGTGAAGTTCGCCGGGCCCGAGCTCGCCGACGCCTCCTGGATCACGATCCCGCCCCGGAAGTACTTGAACGACGCGTCCTCGACGAACAGGTTGTTCGACGCCCCCACCAAGTTCAGCCCGTACGTCCCGCTCTGCGAGTCGTCCAGGTGCGTGATCGTGAACCCGGCCGGCTTCTCCTTGTAGTCCCGGGTGTCGGCCTCGAACGCGATCCCGAGGATGTAGACGTTCTTGATCGTCCCGCCGCGGGTGTTGTCCAGGGTGAAGCCCGAGGCGATGCCGGTGTCGATCTCCGGCCGCTCGGTCGACGGCTTGGCCGGGTCGGTGTAGGCGCCGATCACGAACGGTTCGGTCGCGCTGCGGCCGCTCACCTGCCAGCCGGTCAGTTTCCCGAGCGTCGGGTCGGCGCTGCTGACGCGGAACTTGTCCCCCCGCCGGAACAGGATCTGGTCCGGGATGTTGTTCCGGGTGCCGACGACCGGCTCGATGTCCAGCACGTCCCGGGCCCGCAGCACCGTCTTGACCGCCTTGGCCGGCGACGACCCGTCGTTCGCGTCGTTCCCCTCGGCGCTGACGTACACGAGCCGCGAGTCGGCGGCCGGGGTGACGACCGTGAACCCGTTCGCGTCCCGCGTCACGGACAGGTGGACCCGCGCCTCGAGCTGCTCCATCACCCCGCGCCCGAGCCGAGCCAAGAGCGGCCCGGCCGGGAGCGACCCGGCAACGCGCCGCGCGGCGGCGGGGGCGACGGACGCCGTCGCTCGGTCGACGGACCCGGCATCCGGCTGGCGCGTCACGGGTCGGCGGGTCGGCTTGGAACGCATTGGCAGTACTCCCAGCGTGTTCGAGAACCCGGACCGGCCGCCCGCCTCGTGGCGGCGCGACGGCGATCCGGCGGGCGGGCGGCCCGGCGGTACAACGGGGCCGCCCGGCACTCGAGCGTGCCAGCCGGCCCTTCTCACCTATTGGTCGAAGTC
>JAQGHJ010000355.1 GCA_028288905.1 Phycisphaerales bacterium
TACCTGCGGGAGTCGATCCTGTACTCCAAGGCGAAGGTCGTGAAGGGGTACGACGCCGCCCTGATGCCGAGCTACCAGGGCCAGCTGACCGAGGAGCAGGTGAACCAGCTCGTCGCGTACATCAAGACGCTGTCACCGAACAACCCGGGGAACCAGATGGACCTCGGGATCAAGATGAACGAGCAGAACCCGGTCCGCCCGGAGATCCGCAGCCGGAACTCCGACTCGGGCAAGCGGGACTACAAGTGAGTGGCAGCGGGCCGGGTCACCCCGGCCTCAACCCCAGTCGCTGAACCGAGCGACCGACCGACCGACTGCGACGCCTTGCCGTAACGAGCGAACAGCCAGGGATTCGTCATGACCACCGTCCCGATCACCCCCGATTACGCCGAGCCGCTGCCGCCGATCGTCCGGCCGGCGGGCGAGACGAACTACCTCAACATCAGCTACACGCTCAAGAGCTGGCTGCTCACGCTTGACCACAAGCGGATCGGCATGCTCTACCTGATGTCGGTCACGTTCTTCTTCCTGATCGGCGGCATCTTCGCCACGCTGATGCGGCTTGAGCTCGCCACCCCGCAGGGCGACCTCGTCGGCCCGGACACGTACAACAAGTTGTTCACGGCCCACGGCGTGACGATGATCTTCTTCTTCCTGATCCCGTCGATCCCGGCGACGATCGGGAACTTCATGCTCCCGATCATGATCGGGGCCCGCGACCTGGCGTTCCCCCGCATCAACCTGTTCAGCTGGTACCTGTACCTGATCGGGGCCGCCTTCACCATGGCGGCCATGATCTCCGGCGGCGTCGACACAGGCTGGACGTTCTACACCCCGTACTCCAGCGTCTACTCGAACAGCCAGGTCGCGCTCGCCGTGGTAGGCATCTTCGTGACCGGGTTCAGCTCCATCCTGACGGGGCTGAACTTCGTCGTCACAGTCCACAAGATGCGCGCACCCGGGATGACGTTCTTCCGGATGCCGCTGTTCGTCTGGTCGAACTACGCCACGTCGCTGATCATGGTGCTCGGCACCCCGGTCATCTCGATCACGCTCGCGCTCGTCGCGGTCGAGCGGCTGTTCGGAGTCGGCATCTTCGACCCGTCCAACGGCGGCGACCCGGTGCTGTTCCAGCACATGTTCTGGTTCTACTCCCACCCGGCCGTGTACATCATGGTGCTGCCGGGGTTCGGGGTGATCAGCGAGTTGATGGCCGCGTTCAGCCGCAAGCCGGTGTTCGGGTACAAGGTCGTCGCGTTCGCCAGCCTCGCGATCGCCCTGCTGTCGTTCTTCGTGTGGGGCCACCACATGTTCACGACCGGCCAGAGCATCTACGGTGGGCTGGTGTTCAGCGTGCTGAGCTTCCTGGTCGGCATCCCGACGGCCGTCAAGGTCTTCAACTGGACGTTCACGATGTACAAGGGGTCGGTGTCGCTCGAGACGCCGATGCTGTTCGCCCTCGGGTTCCTCGGGCTGTTCACGCTGGGCGGGCTGACCGGGCTGTTCTTGGCGGCGGTCGGGCTCGACGTGCACATGCACGACACGTACTTCGTCGTCGCCCACTTCCACTACGTGATGGTCGGGGGGACGGTGCTGGCGTTCCTCGGCGGGCTGCACTACTGGTGGCCGAAGATGACCGGCAAGATGTACGCCGAAGGCTGGGGCAAGGTGTCGGCCGTGCTGGTGTTCGCCGGGTTCAACCTGACGTTCTTCCCGCAGTTCATCCTCGGGTACCTCGGCATGCCCCGCCGGTACTACGCGTACGCGTCCGAGTTCCAGGTGCTGCACGTGCTCAGCTCGGCCGGGGCGTCGGTGCTGGCCCTCGGGTTCGCGCTGCCGGCGATCTACCTCACCTACTCGCTGTTCCGCGGCACCCCGGCCGGGGACAACCCGTGGGGTGCCAAGGGGCTGGAGTGGGAGACGACGAGCCCGCCGCCGACCGAGAACTTCCGGCGGATCCCGATCGTGACCGAGGACGCGTACAACTACCCGCTGGCCGAGCCGAAGCACGGGCTGTACCCCGAGGACCGGCTGATCGACAACCAGAGCAAGACCGACCGGGGCGACCTGCAGGCCCTCAAGGCCGGGGACCGGCACTGAGGTTGCGGGTTGTTAACGGGGCCGTTGGACGGGGCCGTTGACGAGCGTTGGAACCGTGGGTCTGTGGTAGGAGGTTGCGGGTCGGGCTGACGCATCGGGAACCGGACGAACGCCAGTCCGACTGCCGCCGTCGCCGCCCGACCTGAATCCTCGTCGTACTCGCCTTTTGGAGCATCCGCCGTGTCCGAGATCCACGCCACCGCCCCCCTGACCCATCCCGGCTCTCCGGTGCTCGACTCGCAGGAGCCTCGCCAGTTCACCGGGAAGGAGACCGACGGGCACGTCCACACGTTCTTCGACCAGGACCAGTACCCGGCGATGCACTTCGAGGACGCCGGCCAGCAGAAGCTGGCGGCGGCGCTCGGCATGTGGGCCTTCCTCGCGACCGAGGTGCTGCTGTTCGCCGGGCTCTTCCTCGTCTACACGATCTACCGGAACCTCAACCACGAGGGGTTCTTCCTCGGCAGCCACATGCTGGACATCCCCAAGGGGACGGCCAACACGATGGTGCTGCTGCTGAGCAGCGTGTGCGTCGTACTGGCCGTGAACCAGGCCCAGAAGGGGAACAGCCGCGGGATCGTGCGGAACCTGATCTTCACGATGATCCTCGGGCTCGTGTTCTTCGTCATCAAGGGCTTCGAGTGGCACCACGACTACGAGGAGGGCCTCGTCCCGTGGATGCAGTGGGACGGGGACCGGCTGGGCGATAAGAACTTCCAGCTCCGCCTATTCATGGTGCTGTACTTCGTCATGACCGGCACGCACGCCGCCCACATGATCGTCGGCATGGTGCTGCTGGGGGTCGTGGCGTACAAGGCGCACCAGAATCGGTTCCGGCCCGACTATTACACCCCGCTGGAGATGGTCGGGCTGTACTGGCACTTCGTCGACATCGTTTGGGTTTTCCTCATCCCTACCCTGTACCTGATCGACCTGTACGCCAAGACGCCCGGCGGCGGGCACTGACCCTCGGCGATCCCACAGCGATTCCTTCCGACCCGCCGACGACTCCGCGTTCGCAGAGAGTGCCCCATGGCCCACGCTAACGACTTCCCCGACGCCGACCACGGCCACGTCCGTGCCGCCGACTCGCACCACGGCCACGACCCGCACGACCACGGCACCGGCCTGTATTGGATCGTCTTCCTGGCCTTGGCCGGGCTGATGATCGCGACGGTGCTCGTCTCGTACATCAACATGGGGCACTTCAACGTGCCCGTCGCCTACGGCATCGCCAGCCTTAAGGCCGCCCTCATCCTCTGGTTCTTCATGCACCTGAACCGGTCGACCCGGCTCACGCAGGTGTTTGCGTTCGCGTCGTTCGTCTGGCTCGGGATCTTCCTGATCATGACCCTCGGCGACTACATCAGCCGGAACATGGTCCCGCGGGCCCAGGCCCAGACCATGATTCGCAAGGTCGACTCCTACGACGTCGTCAGCGGCAGCCGTCACAACAAGCTGGACACCGTCGGCCCGGAGGAGGACCTTGGCGTCCAAGAGCGGGCGAACACGCCGGGCGTGACCGAGCACAAGAACCATTAGCCTGCGTGTTCCACCTGCCTCGTAACGCGACGCCGCCGACCGCTTCAAGCGGTCGGCGGCGTCGCGTTTTGGCACGCCGTATCGTGTGCAACGTCCTAATGCGCACTCGGCCCGAGTTTTCGGGCCCTCCGCGGCTATCGCGGCCAGCCTCGCATCGAGCGTCGTGCGGCGGGTTATTCCCCGACGTTCGCAGGGTGAACTGCCGCTTCGTTCCGGACGGGTTCTGCGTCCCGACACGCATCATCAACGTGAGCCCGTCGGCCCGGGTAATTGCTGCGGGGACTGAGCCGTTTGCCGCGTTCCCGGCTACCTCCCCCAACCATCTCTTTGCCCGGCCGTCCCTCGGCCGGGGAACGTCTTCCCTCCCGTGGAGCCCACCGCATGACTCGCTCACGAGCCCCGCTCGCCCGGCTCTCGTCCCTGGCGTCGCTTTCGGTCGCCGCGTTCGTCGCCGCCCCGACCCTCGCCCAGAAGGCGCCGGACGAAACGGTGAAAGGGCTGAAGGTGGCTGATGGCCTCACGGCCACTCTGTGGGCCGCCGAGCCGATGCTCGTCAACCCGACCAACATCGACATTGACGCCAAGGGCAGAGTCTGGGTGCTGGAGGCGGCGAACTACCGATCCACGATCAAGAACTGGGGCCTCCTCCGCCCCGAGGGCGACCGCATCCTGATCCTGGAGGACACCGACGGCGACGGCAAGGCCGACAAGCAGACTGTTTTCTACCAAGGTAAGGACCTCCAAGCCCCGCTCGGCATCTGCGTGCTGGGGGATCAGGTCGTCGTCGCCCAAAGCCCCAGCGTCCGCGTCTTCACGATCGATGAGACGGGGTACAAACCCAAGGGCGAGCCGAAGACGATCTTCACCGGGTTCGGCGGCGTCGACCATGACCACGGCGTCCACGCCGGCGTGTTCGGCCCGGACGGCCGGTTCTACTTCAACTCCGGCAACGAGGGGATGACCAAACTGGTCAAGGACGCCGCCGGCAAGCCGGTCGTCGACTCGACCGGGTCGGAGCTCGGCAAGGCCGCGACCAAATTCCGCGGCCACGACAAGGCCAAGGGCGAGCTGGGGTACACCGACGGCATGGCCTTCCGGTGCGACCCGGACTTCACGCACGTCGAGACCCTCGGGTTCAACTTCCGGAACAACTACGAGCTGGCCGTCGACAGCTTCGGCACCGTCTGGCAGTCCGACAACGACGACGATGGCAACCAGGGCGTGCGGATCAACTTCCTGATGGAGGGCGGGAACTTCGGGTTCTAGGGCCCCAAAGGTTTTGACTGGAAGCGGGACCAGCCGGCGTTCGCCGGCCAGTCGAAGCAGGAGGCGCACTGGCACCAGCGGTGGCCGGGCGTCGTGCCGAACCTGCTGAACACCGGCGGCGGGTCGCCGACCGGCATCGCGGTGTACGAGGGCGACCTGCTGCCGGAGGCGTACCGCGGGGCGCTGATCCACTGCGACGCCGGCCCGAACGTGGTCCGCGCCTACTGCACGAGCCCTAGCGCGTCGGCCCCGACCGGCGTCACGAAGCCGGGCGAGCCGCTGCCCGGCGCGACCGACGCCGGCGCGGGCTACAAGGCGGTGGCCACGGAGCTACTCAAGGGCGACGACAAGTGGTTCCGCCCGAGCGACGTGTGCGTCGCCCCGGACGGGTCGCTGCTCGTCGCCGACTGGTACGACCCGGGCGTCGGCGGCCACAACATGCAGGACAAGGACCCCGGCGAGGCGAAGCCGACCGACTGGCACCACTTCCGCGGCCGGCTGTACCGCGTCGCCCCGACCGGCAACAAGCCCGCCGTCCCCGCGCTCGACCTGACGACGGCCGCCGGCCAGGTGGCCGCCCTGCGGTCGCCGAACGTCGCCCGCCGGTACCTGGCCTACACCGCGCTGCGGGCCGGCGGCGCCGAGGCGAATAAGGCGCTCGACGACATGTTCCGAACCGACCCGAACCCGCGGATGCGGGCCCGGGCCCTGTGGCTGCTCGCTCGGTCGGCCGACGGCAAGCGGCACGTCGAGGCCGCCCTGAAGGACAAGGACGAGGACGTCCGCATCGCCGCCTTCCGCGCCGCCCGGCTCATCAAGCTCGACGTGCCGGCCGTCGCGATGGCGGTGGCGTCCGACCCGTCGTTGGGCCTCGCCCGCGAGGCCGCCGTTGCCATGAACTATGAGCCGGCCGACAAGGCCGTCCCGGTGCTCGTCAAGCTGGCCGAACGGTACGACGGCAACGACCGCTGGTATCTGGAGGCGCTGGGCATCGGAGCGACGGGCAAGGAGGACGCTTTCCTCACCGCCTGGTCAGCCGCCCACAAGGAAACGTCCCCGGCGGCGGAGAAGCTGGCGTGGCGGATGAAAAAGGTCGAGCCGACGGCCGACGCCGCCCCGGCGACGAAACCCACCGGCAAGACGGTCGACGCCCGCACCCGCACGGGTGCCCCGGAGGAGGGTGCCCGCCCTTTCTGAGGAAGGGTGAGGGCCGGCCGCAGCGGGACCCGGGGCAGGCGACTTCGTTCGCCGCCCTGTCGCCCCTGCTCCTTCCACCCTCATCCCTGCTGATCGCGTCGGCCCCGGCCACGGCTCCGTCGGCACCCGCGGCCCTGCCCGCGCCCCCGGTTCCTCCGGCCGCCGCGACGACTCGCGCGGCGACAGGCCCCGCCACCGCCCCGTCCGAGGTGTTGAAGGACAAGGTCGGGCAGCCCCTCCCGGCGATGGACGCGCTCGCCAAGCAGGCTGGCGACGCCAAGCGGGGGGCCGCCCTCTACCGCGACGCCCAAGGCGTGAACTGCGTCCGCTGCCACCAGGTGGCGGACGAGGGCGGCGAGGTCGGCCCCCCGCTCACCCCGATCGGTGAGAAGCTGTCCCGC
>JAQGHJ010000871.1 GCA_028288905.1 Phycisphaerales bacterium
ATGATGAGCATCGACAACTCGTACGACGAGGCCGAGGTCCGGGCGTTCGACGACCGCGTGCGCCGCGGGCTCGGGCTCGTCGCGCCGGCGGCCGGCGGCGGGGCGGAGGCTGCCCCGAAGAAGAAGCGGGCGAAGGGCAAGGCGGAGGGCGACGCTGCCGCGGACACCCTCTTCGCCGGCGACGTTACCGGTGACGACGTGACCGCCCCCGCGGTCGCGGACGCGGCGCAAAAGCAGTCCCCACCCGCGGCCGCCCCCCCGGCCGTCGCGTACGTGCTGGAGCCGAAGATCGACGGCACGTCGATCAACCTGCGGTACGAGGCCGGGCAGCTCGTGCTCGCCGCCACCCGCGGCCGGGGGAACCTCGGGGACGACGTCACCGTCAACGCCCGGACGATCAACTCGATCCCGCTGCGGCTCCGGGACGGCGGGGGGGTGCCGATCCCGGCGGTGGTCGAGGTCCGCGGCGAGGTCTACATGGACAACGCCGACTTCCAGAAGGTGAACCAGCAGATCGTCGCCGACGGGGACGAGCCGTACGCCAACCCGCGGAACCTGACGGCCGGCACCCTCCGCCGGCTCGACCCGAAGATCGTGGCCAAGCGGAAGCTGCGGTTCCTGGCCCACGGGCTCGGGCAGGTCGACCCGCTGCCCGTCGACTCGTACTGGGAGTGGACCCGGCTGCTCAAGGCCTGGGGCCTGCCGCTGCCGTCCGACGTCACGCGGGTGACGTCGATAGAAGAAGCGATCGAGTTCATCCACGCGTTCGGCAAGCGGCGGGCGACGCTGCCGTACATGACCGACGGCGTGGTGATGAAGGTCGACGCGTTCGCCCAGCGGGACAAGCTCGGGGCGACCAGCAAGGCCCCGAAGTGGGTGATCGCCTACAAGTACGAGACCGAGCAGCAGCCGACCGTGCTAAAGAGCGTCCGCTGGCAGGTCGGCAAGGGCGGCAGCCTGACGCCGGTCGGGGTGCTGGAGCCGGTGTTCATCGGCGGCGTGACGGTCACGAACGTGACGCTGCACAACGTCGACCAGATCCGCCGGCTCGACCTGCACGTCGGGGACACGGTCGTCGTCGAGCGGGCCGGCGAGGTGATCCCGTACGTCGTCCAGGCCGTCCCGGAGAAGCGGCCGAAGCGGGCGAAGCCGGTCGATGAGCCGGCCGCGTGCCCGGCGTGCGCCGCCCCGGTCGAGCGGGAGAAGCTGCCGGAGGAGACGGTCGCGTACCGCTGCCGCAACGCCGGGTGCCCGGAGCACTTCGTCCGGGTGAAGGTGAAGCGGGCGAAGCTGCCGGCCGACTGCCCGCACTGCGGCCAGCCGGTCGAGGTGCTGGAGCAGGGCATCGACCTGTACTGCCCGAACCCGGCCTGCCCGGCCCAGCTCAAGGAGCGGGTGCGGTGGTACTGCAGCCGCGGGCAGATGGACATCGAGGGCGTCGGGGACAAGCTGGTCGACCAGCTCGTCGACCGCGGGCTCGTCAAGACGTTCGCCGACCTGTACGCCCTGAAGCCCGAGGACCTGGCCGGGCTGACGAGCGAGGTCGAGCAGGGGGACAAGACCGTCACCCGCACGGTCGGCGAGAAGGTGGCGGCGAAGGTGGTGGCGAACGTCGCCAAGAGCCGGGGGCAAGGGCTCGACCGGCTGCTGGCCGGCCTCGGCATCCACCACGTCGGCACCCGGGTGGCCCACGTGCTGGCGGGCGCGTTCGGCAGCCTCGACGCGCTCGCCGCCGCCACGCCGGAGCAGCTGGCGGCGACGCACGAGATCGGCGACGTGATCGCCGACAGCGTGCACGACTTCTTCCACAACCCGGCGAGCGCCGCGGCGGTGACGGCGCTCCGGGCGGCCGGCGTCAACCCGACGAACCCCGTCCGCACGCCCCCGCCGGCCGACGGCGCCCCGACCCCGGACCAGCCGCTGGCGGGGAAGACGGTCGTCGTCACCGGCACGCTCCCGACGATGAAGCGGCCGGACGTCGAGGCGCTGATCGTCAAGCTCGGCGGCAAGGCGTCCGGGAGCGTGAGCAAGAAGACCAGCTTCGTGGTGGCCGGTGAGGACGCCGGGAGCAAGCTGGCCAAGGCGAAGGAGCTGGGGGTGGAGGTGCTGGACGAAGCGGGGTTCCTGGCGCGGGTGGGGCACGACGCGACGTCGGGCGACCAGTGACGGCCCGGCCGCACTTGTGCGCCGCCCTGCCCTCCGGTCGCGGGACCGTCGGGTGGCCGAGCGGCTGCGGCGCGCGACTCGGGCACCTCCGCTGTATACTCGGGCACCATGTCTGCCGTACCGCTGCACACCCTCCCGCCGCGGGCCGCGTACACCAGCGAGCCGATCTTCCGGCTCACCGTGGACCAGTACCACGGTTTGATCGACGCCGGAACGTTGACCGAGGACGACCCGGTCGAGTTGTTGGAGGGGATCCTCGTCTTCAAGATGCCGAAGAACACGCCGCACACGACGAGCACGAAGCTCGGCATCGGGGAGTTCGTCCGGCGGCTCCCGACGGGCTGGCACTACCAGTCCCAAGACCCGATAACGCTGGGCGATGGCGAGCCCGAGCCGGACGGGGCGGTCGTCCGCGGGGCCGCCACCGATTACATGGGCAAACACCCGGGACCAGCCGATGTCGCCCTGGTGATCGAGATCGCCGACTCCAGCCTCGAGCGGGACCGCGGGATCAAGCTGCGGAGCTACGCCCGGGCCGGCATCGTGGCGTACTGGATCGTGAACCTCTCGGACTGCCAGATCGAGGTGTACAGCGATCCGATCGCCCCGGCGGGCGGCGAACCGACCTACGCCCGCAGGGCGGTGCATCGAGTGGGGGAGGAGATTCCGCTCGACCTGCCCGGCCACGGGCGGGTGGTGATTCCCGCGGCCGCGCTCCTCCCGCCCTCCTGAGCCCTTCGCCGCCGAGCTGCGGGTCGACACCACGGCCGCAAACTGGTAACTCGCGGGTTCGCCGACCCGCCCGGGCGGCCGGAGGCATTCCGCATGACGTTCTCGTGGAGTCGGGCACCTGACGGTGCTCGGGCGATCCGTTCACTTCCGGGTGGCATGGGCAGACTTCGTGTTTGCCC
>JAQGHJ010000876.1 GCA_028288905.1 Phycisphaerales bacterium
TGTGTCCGGCGGGGCCGTTCAGCAAGCAGGAAGTCGGGGCGGAAAGGGCCCGCTTCTTACATGGGCTGTGCGTAACCCCTTGCCCCGTCAGGCAGCGGCGGCACCTAACGGGGCGGTCGCGGGCGCCGTGTCGCCGATCGCCTTCAGCTTGTCGGCGCCTGGGTCGTCGGACGGCGGGTACCCGAGCACGGCGCGGCCCTCGTTCTTCGTGGTCAGGCCGGCGTTCGTCGTGGCCGTCACGCTGTCGTTCACCGCCTTCGTGTCGCCCCGCAGCAGGGCGTTCGGGTCGATCTTGACCGTGTACCCCTCGTCCAGCTCGGCCTCGGTCAGCAGCTTGGCGGTCAGCTCGTCCTCGGCCTGGACGAGCCACGGCCGGAGGCAGTACCGCACGACGTCCTGCCCCTGCATCTCGACGTTGTTGCTGTACCGGCTGTCCGTCAGGTCCATCAGCAGCGCGGGGGGCACGCCCGTGATCTGGGCGACCGCCCGGACCGTGAGGTTCCCCTGCTCGGCAATCTGCCCCTCCTGGGGCGTCATGCCGACGTTCTTGATGTCGGCGTCGTCGGTCAGGATCAGCGGCCCGTCCTCGCCCGCCGGCCCCTGGAACGTCCGCAGCACGGCCCGGAACTGGGCCAGCTTCTCGTCGTCCATCGACTTTTTGATCAGCACGGCCGACCGGATGACCGTTCCCTTCTGCACGAACTTCGTCGCGTACGCGTCGAGCATGGCGGCCCGGTTCAGCGCGCCGGCGTGCAGGTCCACCGGGTCGGCCCCGCTCATCCCGGCCCACCCGAGCCCGGACAGGTGCAGCACGTCGGCCGCAGGCAGGATCTCCTTCGCCACGGTGTCGTAATACCACTGCTGCAGGCCGTCGACGCCCTCGCTCGGGTCGTACTGGAACGGCACGACCCGCTCGGGCGGCAGGTTCTCCAGGGCGGTCGGGCGGTACGTGAGCGGGTCGCGGCGGACGCGGGCGTACCCGTTGCCCGTGTGGCACGCGTGCAGGTACCACGTCGACCAGAAGACGAACGGGTTCCGCAGCGGGTTCGGCCGCCGCTTCAGCAGCCGGTCGACCGGGTGGGGCGGCGCGCCGGCGGCCGGGCGAGCCCCGTCCTTGTGGACCGACCGGGGGAAGCTGGCCAGCGCCTCGGACAGGAACCGCATCGCGCGGAACCACGGCGGCACGGTCAGGGCGGTGTACCCGTTGACCAGCATGGGGGCGACGACGTCGGACGTCCCGAATCCGCGGGAGGCGTCGATCAGGCGGACGTTCGCGGGCAGGCTCATGCGAGACATGCGGTACCTCGGTGGTGGTCGGTGGCCGGGAACTCTTCGGTCCGGGCGTCGGTCAGGGCGGTCACCAGCGCGGTGACCCCGTCGATCTTGGCGTGTCGGATCCCGGCGTACCGGCCGGCGGCGTTCGGCTTCACCGGCCAGACGTTCCCCTGGCGGTCCTGCCCCTTCTCGGCGTTCTCGGCGTTCCACCGGAGCACCGGGGACGGTGCGATCCGGATCGACCCGTCGGCGGCCGCGAGCCGGTCGACGAGCTCCTTCGCGCCGGCGCTGATGCCCCACCCCTGGCCCTTGGGCATGACGTTCAGCCCGGCGGCACTGAGCTCGGCGACCGTCACACTCGTGTAGGACCGGTCGTACCCGACGACTTTGACGCGGTGGACCTTGCTCATCGCCAGCACCCGGGCGGCGATCGCCCGCTGCTCGGCCGGCCCGATCGACGGGGCGTCCAGCAGCGTGATCCACCCGGCCGTCGCCCACGCGGCGAACGGCGTCCCCTGGCGGGCCTCGTACCGCTCGGCCGTCGCCTTCGGCAGCCAGAAGTGGGCGGTGGCGAACATCCGGCCCCGGGTGGCCCACACGAACGCGGCGGCGAACAGGTCGTCCCCGGCGCTGCCGTCGATCCCGACGTACAGCGGGTAGGCGGTCAGGTCCGACGCGTTGAACGGCCCGCACGCCTTGTCCCACTGGTCCATGTTCAGCCAACCGCCCGTGCGGGCGGCCGGCCACTGGCTCAGGTACAGGCGGCGGTACTTCGCCTCCTCCGCGGCCCCGGCCCGCGCCTTGGCGACCTCCGGGGCGAGCTGGCCGAACGACACGATCGACCCGAGCGACGGGTTCGCCGCGGCCGCCGCCGCCTCGGAGTCCCACGGCAGGGCCGCCGGGGCCTCGAAGATCACCGGGAGCAGCGTCGGGGCGACCAGTTCCCCGGCCAGCACGCGGCGGGCGCGGTCGTGCTGGCGGAACGCGAAGCTGGTGCGGCTGTCCCCGGCGTTCGTCGCGTTCAGGATGAGGGGCTGGGACCGCTTGAACGCGTTGGCGGTCAGCATCTCGTACGCGGCCGCGGCCTCGCCCGACCACTCGTGCAGCTCGTCGGCGATGATGCAGCTCGGGCGGGTGCCGCTCTTGCCCGTGTTCTTACCGCTGGACGGCGTCCACTTCCCCCGCCGGCCCTTGGGCACCCGGATGACGTGCTGCTTGCACTGGGCGCGGGCCGACAGCTTCGGGTCGGCCTCGACGTACTTCTTCGCCTGGTCGAACGTGAGCCGGGCTTGCTCGCTCGTCGACGCCATGCTGATGACGTGCGGGTCGCCCTCCCCGTCGGCCAGCAGCATGTACAGCCCGACCGCGGCCAGCAGCGGCGTCTTACCCGCCCCCTTGGCGCTGAGCAGGTACACCTCGCGGAACCGCCGGAGCCCCGTCGCCCGTTCCTTCCACCCGAAGATCGTCCGCACGAGCTGCCGCTGCCACGGGAGCAGGACGAACGGCGCGCCGGCGAACGTCCGGCCCTCCGTGTGGCGGCAGTACGTCTCGATGACCCGGCACGGCTGGTCGGCCGCGGCGGGGTCGAACGTGTACGTGTCGTCCTCTACGGGCTCCAGCATCATGCGGGCACCCCCGGGCGGCGGTAGACTCGGCGGGCATGAGCTGGTCTTCGACGACAGTCAGCAAGCTTGTACGGGCCTTCGTCCTCGCCAACTTCGCGTGGTGGGCAGCCTACTACTACGCGACGCAGGGCTGGTCCCTGCCGACGTTGCTGAACGTCGGGTTCTTCGCGCTCCAGGTCGCGCTGTCCACCCCGTGGCGTCGGCGAGACCAGCGGCCCCGCCCGGCCGCTTAACAGCAAGTCGGGGCGACGGTCGGCACGACTCAGAAAGGTCCGGCTCACGTTCGCTCCTCCCGGCCGGCCCGCTCGGCGTTGTGGCACGGGACGCACAGCGACTCCAGGTTCGCCTGGGCGGTCCGCTCGGCGTCGGTGCACCGGTCGAGCGGGGTCCGGTGGTGGACGTGGGCCGCCCACGCCCGCCGGCACCGCTCGCACCACGGCACCGCGGCCAGCTTCTCGCCCCGCGCCCGCTTCCACTCCGCCGAGTTGTAGAACGCCCGCGCGACCGGGTCCCGCTGGTACCGGTCGTACAAGCGGTCCCGGTCGCGGCGGACCGGCACGCCGCCCTCGTGTGCCGGACAGAACCGGGCAGGGGCCGGCGCGAGGGCGGTACAGCACGGGTGCTCGCACGGGCGGACTCGCATCACAGGGCGTCGTCGTCGTCGTCGGGGCCGTCTCCGGCCGGGCGGCTGGCCGGGGTCAGCATCAGGTCGGCCAGCAGGTTCCGGAGCTGGGCGGCCGTCTCCCGCATCACGGCGTAGAACGGGCTCCGGCCGACGACGTTGTTGTGCATCGGGAGCACGGCCCCGAACGTCTCGACGTGCTTGGCGGCCAGCTTCCAGACGGCCCACGTCCGCACGTACAGCGTCAGGGCGGCCCGGTCGGCACGGTCCAGCCGGCCGGCGGCCGCCAGCTCGTCACACACCCGCTCCCACTCCAGCCGGGCCTCCCCGTCGAGGTCCTCGGGCGGGGCCGGCTTGGCGGTCGTCGTCGTGGCAGGCGTCACGGCTCACCTTCCTCTCGGCCGTCCAGGAGGTCCGTCAGCCACCGGCGGTGAAACCGGTACAGCTTCGGGCAGTTGGTCAGCACGAACTGCTCG
>JAQGHJ010000360.1 GCA_028288905.1 Phycisphaerales bacterium
CCGGGACAGCCCGCGGATAATGCGGGCCGTCAGCGACGCCGCCGCCGGCTCCGCCGCCTGCGCCGACCGCGGGGCGGTGGTCGACGCCGACGAGAACGCGGCCGCCCCGCGGTCGGCGCAGAGCACCGTCGCCACGAGTAGGATCGCCAGAGCTTGTCGCGTGCGTCGCATGGAGAAGGGGTGACCGATACCGGTGACCAACAATAGGACGTTGGATTGTCCCAGCGGTTCGGTCGGCGTCAAGCAACAAACGGTCGGGGTAGAGGTGTGAGGCCCCACTTCCTGCCCCCGCGCCGACCCCTCCTTCCCTTCGCACCGCCAAAACTTACAATCCCCGCCGCCTCGCGATGCTCCTTCAGGGGATCCCCCATGCGGCGTCCGACCCTCTTGCCCGCTCTGCTGCTCGCCATCGGCGTCCTCAGCTGTGCGGCCACCGCCGCCTCGGCCAAGACCTTCCTCGACGTTCAGATCGGTTGGGGCGACAAGGTCCGGCTCGGGCGGTGGAACCCGATCTTCGTCACGGCCTCGGACGACAAGACCCGTCAGGTCCGGGTCGAGGTCGAGGTTGCCCAGGGCGGGCCGACCGTGCTCCGGCTGCACCAGGACCTGACGATCGGGCCGGTGCCGACGACCGTCGCCCTCCACGCCCCGTGCCGGGTCGGGTACGGCGAGCGGCCGAGCGTCACCCTGCGGGACGGCAACACCGGCAAGACGCTCGCCCGCTGGCCGCCGGACGGGGCGCAGGTGTACCAATCGTTCGACACGGTGGTGCAGTCGCAGCACCACTTCATCGGCGTGTGCGGCCCGAACGACCGGCTCGACCGGATGGTCACCGCCTCCGGCATCGCGGCCGAGCACGGCGGGCTGCCGATCGACCGGCTGCCCGACGCGGTCGTCGGGTACGACGCGCTGGACCTGCTCGTCCTCCGCCGGGCCGACCTGAACCGGATCGACCCCGACCGCCAGCGGGCGGTCGCCGACTGGGTGCGGGCCGGCGGGTGCCTGCTCGTCATCCCGCCGGACGTGCCGGTGCCGGCCGACGGGCCGCTGGCTGAGATCTTGCCGTGTCGGGTCGGTCAGCCGCGGGACTACCCGCTGACGGCTGACCAGCGGAAGCGGTACGGGTTGGGCGAGCGGTACAAGGGGCTCCGCGGGTTCGCCCTGACGCCGGCCTCCGGGGCCGAACCGCTGCCGCTGCTGGCCGAGCCGAACGGCGAGACGGACGTTCTGGCGTACGGCCGGGACGTCGGGTTCGGGCGGGTCGTCGTCGCCCCCGTCGACGTCTCCGAACTCGACTTCAACGATACCGAAGGCGGCAAGACACTGTTCAAGGCCCTGCTCGCCGGCACCGGGCTGATCGACGACGCCGACCCGAAGCAGAACCGGTCCTACTCCTACGGGCTCGACGCGGTCAGCCAACGGCAGGGGTCGGCGACCGGGCTGCTCGAGGACCATCTGGGGAACGTGCCGGGGGCCGGTCGCTTCGGGTTCTCTTACGTCGCATGGGTGGTGCTGGGGATGATGGTGCTGGTCGGGCCGGTCGACTGGTTCGTCCTCAAGCGGCTCGGACGGCAGCCGTGGACGTGGGTGACGACGGCCGGCTGGGTCGGGGCGGTGACGGTCGGGGCGCTGTACATCGGGCACGTGTTCAAGAGCGGGGACCTGCACTACCGGACGGTGAGCCTGATCGACCAGGCCGGCGGGCAGGTGGTGGCCCGGTCGACGCTGGCCGGCCTCTACTCGCCCCGGACGACGACGTACCACGTCGACGCCGCCCCGACCGGGGTCGGGGAGGACGGCAAGCCGGTGCCGACCCGGCAGCCGCCGTCCGGGTGGTGGGACCCGGCCGCGGCCGGCGAACAGTACTACCGGTCGAGCGGGCTGAAGGTGGACACGCTGTTCCACCAGACGCTCGACGGCAACCTGCCGGACGCGATGACGGTGAACGTGTGGAACCTACGGTTTTTGCGGGGCGAGACGTTCGTCCCCGGGGACCCCGTGATCCGGGCGGAACTCCGCCTCACCGGGGCGCCGGACGGCGACGCGACCCGGGTCGAGGGGACGGTGACGAACCTGTCCGGGCTGACCCTGACCGAGGTCCGGGTGCGGGTCGGTGACCGGTACGTGTCGGTCGCGGCGGCCGGTGCCGAGAGGCCCCACCCTATGACGTCGGGTGGGGCGCACCCGCGCATCTCCCCGTGGCCCGTGGCCGTGGACCGGCTGCCCGCCGGTGCGACGGTCGCGGTGAACGGGGCGCTCGTCGGCCCGAGCGTCGTGTCGGACGACGACCCGGCCGGACACCCCACCCAGTTCCGCGGCGCGACCCCGCCGGCACCGACCGGGACGGTGTCCGAGCTTGCCCCCGAGCTGTCCGGCCGCCGAAGTGCCCGGGCGGACGAGGCGACCCGCTCCGGCCGGTACGCCCTCGTGTACGCGACGGTCGCCGATGCCAAGCCCGACGCCGTGCTACGGGAGCCCGGTGCGATCGAGCGGCACGAGGCGGTGGTGCGGGCCCTGGTGCCCGTCCGCGGCCCCGACACTCGACCGGTGGGGGATTCGAAGTAGGGTCCGCCTTGGCGGACGCGAAGCGTCGGGACCGTCGGAGATTCGTCGGGAGCGGTAGACACCGGACTCGCACGGCCGCCCCGGACGCCATGCCGGGCTCCCCCCTCTCCCCGCCGGGAGAGGGCAGGGGTGAGGGTGAACGACGGAGCGGTTGGTGCTCGCGCCACCTTCGCGACCAAAGGGGTTGTTCCGCCGACCGGACCTCCTCCCACACCGGAGGCAGAGCGTGCGTGAGCCCGCGGCCGCCCCGGATGACGTTGCGTTCGAGATCGCCGCGAGAAGGGACAAGCGGCCACGCCGGCCCGCTTGTGGTCCACCCTCACCCCCGCCCTCTCCCGAAGGGAGAGGGGGGAGCCCGAGCGGGCGTTCGCGGCAGCCCCTTCGGAAGATTCGCGTTTAGGCGTCCCAGTCACCGGCGACGAGGCCCACCCACCCATGCAGCCCGAAACCCTCCCGCCCCCGGTCGAAGCTCCGCCAACCGTCGCCCCGCCGCCGGCCGCCGCCGCCGCGCCGTCCGTTGCGACGGCCGCGACTCCCGCCCCGCCGATCGGCTACGTCGCCCCCCGGCCCGCCGCCATCTACACGAAGGACCTGACGAAGCGGTACGGTGGGCTCGTCGCCCTCGACCACCTCTGCCTGGAGCTCGACCCCGGCGACGTGTTCGGGTTCATCGGGCCCAACGGGGCAGGCAAGAGCACGACCATGAAGATCCTGGCCGGGCTGCTGGAGCCGAGCGGTGGCGAAGCGGTCGTGATGGGCAAGCCGGTCGGCGGCAACGGCGACTTCGTCCGCCGGCAGATCGGGTACATGCCCGACTTCATCGGCGTGTACGAGGACCTGAAGGTCAGCGAGTACCTCGAGTTCTTCGCCAGCGCCTACGCCCTGCCCCGCAAGCAGCGGAAGGCGACGGTCGAGCAGGTGCTGGAGCTGACCGACCTGGCGTACAAGCGGGACGCGCTCGTCGACTCCCTGAGCCGGGGCATGACCCAGCGGCTGAGCCTCGCCCGGGTGCTGATCCACGACCCGCCGGTGCTGCTGCTGGACGAGCCGGCCAGCGGGCTGGACCCGCGGGCCCGGATCGAGATCCGCGAGCTGCTCAAGGAGCTCCAGCGGCTCGGCAAGACGATCCTGATCAGCTCGCACATCCTGTCCGAACTCGGCGAGTTCTGTAACAAGCTCGGGATCATCGAGCGGGGCAAGATGATCGTGCAGGGCACGGTCGAGGAGCTCGTCGCCCGGGCCCGGGCGCACCCGGTGATCGCCGTGGCCGTCGTCGGCGACGCGGCCAGGGCGGTCGGCGTGCTCAAGGCCGACCCCCGGGTGGACAAGGTCGACCTCGCCCCGCCCGTCCCCGGCAGCCCGGCCGCCCCCGGCGTCGCGACGCTGGCCGTCACGCTTTACGACCCGGACCAGCACCACGGGTTCCTGGCCGAGCGGCTCGTCGCGGCCGGCGTTTCGATCGACGGCATCCACCCCGAGAAGCTCCGGCTCGAGGACGTGTTCCTCCGCCTCACCAAGGGGCTGGTGCAGTAACGCCAATGGCGCTCGCAACCCGTTCCCGCCCAGACCCTTCGCCCGACCACATCCGGGCCTCGCCCCGGTGCGTAATCCCAGGCGAAGCCGCCCGTCCCGGAGCCCGGGTGGACGCCGTTTCCAATCTCGTGCGGGACGCCCTCGCCGGATAACATGCCGGCCGACGCGTGGGAAACCAGTCCGCCCCCAACGATTCGCCCGTCCCGCCGATCGACGACCCACTCGTCGACGTCCGGCTCATGCGCGCCGTGGCGGACGGCGACCGGGCGGCGTTGGCCAGCCTGTACGACCGGTACGCGGCCCGGCTGATGGGGCTGCTCGTCCGCATGCTCGGGGACCGGTCCGACGCAGAGGAGACGCTGGCCGAGCTGTTCTTCGAGGTGTGGGACAGGGCCGACCGGTACGACCCGTCCCGCGGGTGCGCCGCGACTTACCTGATGACGTTGGCCCGCAGCCGGGCGATCGACCGACGCCGGCGGCGGGCGGCGAGGCCGGACCAAGACCCGACCCGGACGGTCTCGGCCGATGCTGCCGACGCCGACCGCGCCGCGGCCGGGTCCCCGTCCGGCGCACCCGCCGCCACCCCGCTCGCCGGCGTGCTGTTCGACGAGCAGGCGACCGTCGTCCGGTCCGCCCTCGCCGCCCTGGAAAACCCGCAGCGGCAGGCGATCGAGCTGTCGTTCTTCGACGGGCTGACTCACAGCGAGATCGCCGCCAAGCTCCAACGGCCGCTCGGGACGGTCAAAACGTGGATCCGCCAAGGGCTCGGGCGGCTCCGGGACAGCCTACGGAAGTACGAGAGCCAGACGTGACCGAGGTGAGCCGCCGAGCCGAGACGGACGCACAGGAGACCCCGACCCGACCGAACTGTTGACCGACCGATGTCGCACCAGGACGCCCTCAACCTCATGATCGCCTACGCGGCCGGGACCCTGGAGGGCCCGGAGCAAGAGGCGGTCCGCGCCCGGCTGGCCGCCGGCGACCCGGTGCTCACCGGGATGCTCGCCGAGGCGGAGCTGGTGCTCGCGCGGCTGGCGGGGACGTGCGCCCCGGTGGAGCCATCGCCGGGGCTGCGCCAGTGGGTGCTCGACGGACTGCCCGACCGCGCCGCCGGCGGGTCGGCCGCCCGGCGGGCGATTCGGCTGACGTCTGATGAAAACACAGCCTCCGCCGGCGTTCGCTCGGCCGGTGCCGCCGCCCAGCCGTCCCACTGGTACCCGAGGCTGGCCGCCGCGGCGGCGGTCGCGCTGGTGGTCGTGGCCGGGCTGGCGTACGTCGCGGTCCAGAGCCGCCAAGCCCGGCTCGACCGCCTCACGGCCGAGTACCGCGACCGTAACGCCCAGCTCTCGGCCGACCTACAAGACCGCGAGGCCCGGCTCCGCGAGGTCGATGAAGTCGTCGGGTCAAGCGCCTCGAAGCTGTCGGTGCTGAGCCCGGCGGTCGGCGGCGGGACGAAGACGTACGGCCGGGTGTTCGTCGACCCGGCCGGCGCGCGGGTGCGGGTGTTCGTCTACGACCTCGTCGCGCCGCCGCCGGGCAAGGTGTACCAGCTCTGGCTCATGCCCGAGGGCGGTGGGGCCCCAGTCCCCGCCCCGACATTCACCGTCGACGCGAACGGCCGGGCCGTCGTCGACGCCGTCATCCCCCCCGGCCTCACCGCCGTCGCCGGTGCCGCCGTCAGCGAGGAGCCGCCCGGCGGGAGCACGAAGCCGACGACCGTTCGGCTCGTGCCGAAGGCGCTGTGAGGGAGGCAAGGATCGAAGGTCAGCCGAGCCTAGGCCCTCCGGAGCCCCGAAGGGGCGGAAGCACCATAGCCCAGGGTGACCGACCGGCCGCAGGCCGGGAGGGAACCCTGGGTTTCGGCGTGAGATGAAGTCAGGAGCCCCGAAGGGGCGAAAGAACCATTGGGTCGGGTTGCTCGAGGCCCGCCGGGTCCTCCGCCCCTCCGGGGCTCCGATGTTCGACGAGATCGTGAACCCAAAGTTATGTCGCAGGAGCAGGACGAGCTTTCAAACGCCGTGGAGGCGGTTCACGACGAGGAATCGTTCCTCCAGTTCCTGCTCGCGCTTCGAGACGATCGCGAGGCGTCCATCACACAGGAGAAAATGACGCCCAGTTCGCCCTACGGTCCTGCAGCTCGCGGCTGGGAGAACGCGACCATCGAGCGGTTCCTTGACACGGCCGTCCGATGGGCGCGGGACTCGGTGAACGGAAATCCGTTCTACGAGCGGCCAGACAACCCATGGCGGCGCTGCGCCGACATCCTCTTTGCAGCGATCGGCTACGAGTAGCTGCTCACGGCCCTGCGACACCTCGGCCTTTCGTTCCCTTCCGACATGCTGCCGGTCCCACAACCGGGGCTCCGGCTTTCCTCCCCCTTCACACCTTCACGTGTTTCCACCCGCCCTGAACGAACCGGCCGGTGATGAAGCAACCGCGGATCGTCAGCTCGGTTGCGAGTACGAGCCACACCGCCGGCAGGCCGAAGTGGAACAAGCGGACCAGCACCAGCACCCCGACCAGCCGCAGGCCGATCTGGCTGACGATGTTGATGACCATCACGACCAGCGTGTCGCCGGCCCCGCGGAGGGCCCCGCCGAACACGAGGGTGGCCGCGAACCCGGGCTGGCTGAACGCGGTGATGAACAGGCACGTGCCGACGAGGTCGACGGCCCGCGGATCGGTCGTCATGACGGCCGCCAGGTGCCGGCCGACGAGCGCGAACGCCACGCCCCAGCTGCACATGACCGCCAGCCCGAGCCCGGCCGCCGCCCACGTGGCCCGGGCGGCGCGGACCGGGTCCCGCCGGCCGAGGCTTTGGCCGACCATCGTGGCCGTCGCGGTCGAAATGGCCAGCCCGAGCATGAAGCTCAGACTCTCGACCCGGATCGTGACGATGTGGGCGGCCCCGCTGACGTTCGTCGGGTCCATGCCGTTGATCGTCTGAAGGATCGTGAACTGGGCGACCCAGGTCAGCCCGCCCTCCAGCCCGCTCGGCAGCCCGATCTTCAGCAGCCGCCGGAGCGTCGCCAAGTGCGGGCGGAGGCGGTGGAGGTGTAGCCGCACGTGCCGCCCGCCGGGCCCCCGCCGCCGCCGGGCGAGCGCGGCCACGAGGATGATGCCGCCGATCGTGTAAGCGACGACCGTGCCGACCGCGATCCCGCGGAACCCCATCTCCGGCAGCCCGAGATAGCCGTGGGCGAGCGACGCGCTGAGCGCGACGTTCACGAGGTCGACGGCGACCATCGCGACGGCCGGCGTGAGCGTGTCGCCCGACCCTCGCAGCACCGCCCCGGCCGCCACCGTCACGATGCTGAACGGCAGCGACAGCGACATCACCTGGAAGTAGAACCGGGTGTACTCCAGGGCGACGCCCTTGAGCCCGGTCAGCTCCGCCAGCGGCCCGGCGAACGCGGCGAACACGACGGCCGTCACCGCCCCGACGAGGGCGGCCGCCCCGATCGACTGCCCGGCCACGCTGTTCGCCAGCGACCGGTGGCGGGCACCGACGGCCCGGGACACGACCGCCGTCGCCCCGGCCGCGATGGCCATCGCGAGCAGGTTCACGAACCACAGCACGTACGCGACCGTCCCGATCGCGTTGGTGGCCGCCGCCGACTCGTTCGGCAGGTGCCCGGCGAGGTACGTGTCCGTCAGCCCGACGAACATGTGCAGCACGTTCTCGGCCAGGATCGGCAGCGCCAGCACGACGAGCGGCTTGAGCACCGAACCCGACCCGACAGGGCCGCCGAGGGGCGTGCCCGGCGGCCCCGCCCGGCCGTCGCGCGCGGGGGCGACGGCCGGGTCGTCCGGCGCGTAGGTCAACGGGATCGGCAGCGGCTCGTCGGGCT
>JAQGHJ010000920.1 GCA_028288905.1 Phycisphaerales bacterium
GACGGGACCGCCGCCGGCACCGGCCAGGTCCGCGACCTCCGACCGGGGTCGATCGGCTCCCTCCCTGCCAAGTTCGTCGCTTCGGGATCGCTCGCGTACTTCGTCGCCGACGACGGTACCGCCGGGCCGGAGCTGTGGCGGACCGACGGCACCGCCGCCGGCACGGCTCTCGCCCGGGACGTCAACCCCGGGGCGGCCGGGTCGGGCGCGACCGGGCTGGTCGCGTTCGGCGGCGGGATCCTCTTCGCCGCCGACGACGGGACCCGCGGGACCGAGGTCTGGCGGAGCGACGGGACGGCGGCCGGGACCGCGATCGTCCGGGACATCGAGGCGCCGGTCCGGTCGTCGTTCCCGACCGCGTCCGTCGCGGTGGGGAACAGGGCCGTGTTCTCCGTGACCACCGGCCCGAACGCGGGCGTCTGGGCCACCGACGGCTCGGACGCTGGCACGGTCCTGCTTACGGCCGCCACCCAGATCAAGACGTCCGGCTACACCGTCAACCAGGACGCCGGGCTGCCGACCTACCTGGTCTCCCGCGACGTCCTCTACTGGTACGGCACGGGCGGCCTCTGGCGGACCGACGGCACCCCGGCCGGCACCTACCTCCTCAAGGCGCTGGCCGGCAACACCGCGTCCCAGGCCGCGTTCGCCTCCGCCCTCGCCGACGTCGGCGGGCAGCTCTTCTTCTCGGCCACCGGGCCGACCGCCGGCGACGAGCTGTGGACCAGCGACGGCACGCCCGACGGGACCTACCTCGTCGCCGACCTGGGGCCGGGCCTGACGAACAACGTCCCGAACAACGGCAGCCCGCGGAACCTGGTGGGCGTGGGCGACGCCGCGTACTTCACCAGCCTCGGCCGGCTATACCGCAGCGACGGGTCGGCCGCCGGCACCGTCCCGATCATCCCGGGGACGACGTTCGCGACGACGTCCCGGCTAACCGCCTTCGCCGGTGCCGCGTACCTCTTCGCGGCGACGACGACCGGCGGCCCGCTCGTGATGTGGCGGACCGACGGGACGGCCGCGGGCACCGCCCAGGTCGCCGGCGGCGCATTCAAGACCGACTCTTCCGGTGTCGGCCGGCCGGCCGGCACGGTGTTCGGCGGGAGCCTGTACTTCATCGGCACCCGCGCCGACGGGGCGTCGGGGACCTGGCGACTGGACCCGGGCAGCGACGCCCCCGTCCTCGTTGCAGCCGTCCAGGCGGAGGGCCCGACCGTCGTCCGCGATAGACTGTACTTCGTCGGCAACCGGTACGGCCTCTACGGCCTGGACCTCGGCGGCGCGGGCGGGCCGACGCTGCTCAAAACGATCCCCTCGTCGGTGACGTCGATCGACGGCTGACGGACGTCGCCGGCACCCTCAACTACGCGGCGACCGACGCCGGGACGGGCCGCGAGCTGTGGCGGAGCGACGGGACGGCGGCCGGCACGGTGCTGGCGGCGGACCTGGACCCCGGGGCCAACTCGGGCAACCCGGCCAACCTGACGGCGGTCGGCGACAGCCTGTTCCTCTCGGCCACGACCGCGGCGGCGGGGACCGAGCCGTGGTGGTTACCGCTGGCCCCGACCCTGCCGGCCGGCCCGGCCGCCCTCGCGGCGACGGCACTGGACGGCGGGCGGGTCGCCCTCGTCTGGGACGACGCGGCCGACAACGAGCAGGGATACCGGCTGGAGCGGAGCGCGAGTCCGACGTTCGGCGCGGTCGACGCGACGGCGGTCCTCCCGGCGAACGCGACCCGGTACACGGCCACCGGCCTGACCCCGGGCACCACCTACTTCTTCCGCGTGCGGGCGTTCACGCCGGCCGGCGACTCGGCCGCCGCGACGGCCTCGGCCGTCACCCGCGCGACCCCCCGCCCGCCGACCGGGCTAGCCGCCACCGCCATCAGCTCCGCCCGGGTCGACCTCGCCTGGGCGGACGGGTCGGCGGACGAGACGGGGTTCCGGATCGAGCGGAGCGTCTACAAGACGTTCGCCGCGATCGACCGAACCTTCGCGGTCGGGCCGTCGGCCGGGCCGACCGTCGCGTTCACCGACACGAGCGGGGTCACGAAGCAGACGACGTACTACTACCGGGTGGTCGCGGTCGGCGCGGCCGGCGACTCGGCCCCGGCCGTCGCGTCCGTCGCGGTGCCGAACGCCGCCCCGCTCCCGCCGACCGGGCTGACCGCCCGCGTCGCCACGGCCGACTACGTGCCGTACCGGGTCGTGCTGAACTGGGCGAACCCGGCCGACAACGCGACCGGCTTCGTGGTCGAGCGGCGTGACCTGGTCGCCGGCGGGGCGTTCGCCCCGATCGCGACGGTGGCCGGCGCGTCGCCGGCGGCGCAGTACCTCGACGACGTGCCGGCCGGGTCCCGCTTCGCGTACCGGGTGCGGGCGACGAACGGGGCCGGCGCGTCCGACCCGTCGGGTGAGGTCGTCGCCGTCGCCGAACCGCTCGCGTACCGGGTGGCCGAGATCCACCCGGCGGCCGGGTCGGGCCCGACGTCCCTGACCGCGTTCGGCGGGTTCGTGTACTTCGCCGCCGACGACGGCGCCCACGGGACCGAACTTTGGCGGAGCGACGGGACGGCGGCCGGCACCGCGCTCGTCCGGGACATCAACCCGCAGGGGGCCGGCTCCGCCCCGTCGTCCCTGGTCGTCTGGGACGGAGCGCTCTACTTTCAGGCGACCGACGGGTCCGGCGTCCGCCGGACTTGGCGGTCCGACGGGACGGCCGCGGGCACGATCGCGGCCCCGGGGGCCACGCCGCCCCCGGCCGGCCTCCAGCCCGGGACGACGTCGGCCCCGCCGACCGTCGGGCCGTTCGCCTACTACGTCGACGGCAACGCCCTCTGGCGGACGGACGGGACCCCGGGCGGCGTCGTCCGGTTGTCAGACGCCGGCGACCCGGCGACGACCGCGTACACGGTCGCCGGCAACCTCGTCTACTTCAACGTCGGCACGCAGCTTTACCGCACCGACGGGTCCGCCGCCGGCACCCGGTTCGTCCTGACGGTCGACAACCAGTTCGCCGCCGGCGCCCGGCAACTCGA
>JAQGHJ010000362.1 GCA_028288905.1 Phycisphaerales bacterium
GCCGCCGCCGGTCAACGGGTCGGCTCGCGGCCCGTTCGGCCGCCCGGCATGGTCCGGCCGCCCCCGGCGGCCAGCCGCTCCCGCAGGGTCGTGACCCGCCGGGTCAGGTCCGTCCGCTTCACCGCCACCGCCACCGCCCTCTTCGTCCCCACGAGCACGACCAGCCGCTTGCCGCGGGTCATCGCCGTGTACAGCAGGTTCCGCTGGAGCATCGGGAAGTGCTGGGTGTGCACCGGGATCACGACCGCCGGGTACTCGCTGCCCTGGCTCTTGTGGACCGTCGTCGCGTAGCTCAGGGCCAACTCGTCCAGTTCGTTGAAGTCGTACACGACGTCCCGCCCCTCGAACGTCACGACCAGTTCCTGCTCCTCCGCGTCCAGTGCCGTCACCCGGCCGATGTCCCCATTGAACACGTCCTTGTCGTAGTCGTTGCTCGTCTGCATCACCTTGTCCCCCGCCCGGAACGTCCACCCGTACCGCTCGACGCTCGGGCCGGCCGGGTTCAGGGCCAGCTGCAGGGCGAGGTTCAGGCTCCGGGCTCCGGGCGCCGACCGTGCCCCGCTGCATCGGGCACAGCACCTGCACGTCGTCCAGCGGGCGCAGCCCGAGCCGCCGGGGGATGTGGTCCCGCACCAGCCGCAGGACTGCGTCGGCCGCTGCCTCCGGCTCCTCGGCGGCGACGAAGTAGAAGTCCGCGGGCGCCTGGCCCTCCCCCGCCGGCGGCGGGAACACCGGCATCAGCCCGCGGTTCACCCGGTGCGCGTTGGCCACGATCCGGCTCTCGGCGGCCTGGCGGAACACCTCGGTCAGCCGGCAGACCGGGACCGCCCCGCTGTCGATCACGTCCCGCAGCACGCTGCCCGGCCCCACGGGCGGCAACTGGTCGACGTCACCGACGAGGACCAGGGCCGCGTGCGGCGGGACGGCCCGGACCGTCTGGTGGGCGAGCACCACGTCCACCATGCTCGTCTCGTCGACGACGAACACGTCTCCGTCCAGTGGGTGGTCACGGTCGTGCTTGAACCCGCCGGTCTTCGGGTCGAACTCCAGCAGCCGGTGGATCGTCGTCGCCGGCACGCCCGTCGCCTCGCCCAGCCGCTTGGCCGCCCGCCCGGTCGGGGCGCACAGGACCAGCCGCATCTGCTTGGCCCGCAGCACCTCCACGACCGCCCTGAGCAGCGTCGTCTTGCCGACGCCGGGGCCGCCGGTGATCACCACGACCTTGGAGCGGACGGCCAGCCCGAGGGCCTCCCGCTGGGCGGCGGCGAGCGGGGACCCGATCCGCCCCTCCACCCACGCCACGGCCTTGTCGATCTCGATCGGCGGGCACGGGTGCGCCCCCCGGCTCAGGGCGAGCAGGTTCTCGGCCAGCGACCGCTCGGCGTGGTCCAGCGGGGCGAGGTAGACCAGCGGCTCGCCGTCCCGCACCTGCCCCTGCACCAGCCGGCCCTCGGCAGTGCCGTGGTCCACCGCCGCCTCGATCACGTCCGGCGGGATCTCCAGCATCTGCACGGCCTTGTGGACCAACCCGGCCCGGGGGAACGCGACGTGCCCGGCCTCGGTCAGTTCCTGGAGGACGAACTCGACGCCGGCTCGGGCGCGGAGGTCCGACTGCTTGCCGATCCCGAGGGTGGCCGCGATCGCGTCGGCCGTCTTGAACCCGATCCCGCGGATGTCGCGGGCCGGCCGGTACGGGACCTCCCGGACCCGCTCGATCGCCTGCTCGCCGTACGTCTTGAAGATGCGGAACGCCCGGCCGGTCCCGACCCCGTGCGAGTGGAGGAACACCATGATCCCGCGGACGACCTTCTGGTCGGTCCACGCCGTCACGATCTTCTTCTGCCTGCCTTTGCCGATCCCCGGCACGCTCAGGAGTTGCTGTGGCGTCTGCTCGATGGCCTCGACCACGGCGAGGCCGAACGTGTCCACGAGGCGCTGGGCGAGCGTCGGGCCGACGCCCTTGACCAGCCCGCTGCCGAGGTACTTGGCCATGCCCTCGGCCGTCTGCGGCTGGACGGTCCGCAGCACGTCGGCCCGGAACTGCTGGCCGTGCGTCGGGTCTACAGTCCAGCGGCCGGTCGCGTCCAGCCACTCGCCCGCCCGGACCGCCGGGGTCGGGCCGACGACGGTCACGGGGTCGCGGTGGCCCCGGACCTCCACCCGCAGGACGGCGAACCCGGTCTCCGGGCTGTGGAACGTCACCCGGTCGATCAGGCCCGTCACCTGCTCCTGCGAAGGTGTCGCCGGGGGCGGCGGCATGGCGTCCGGACTATAGGAACGGGAACAGACCGAACTTACGCCGGCGGGCCGGCGTACCACTCTCGGTAAGTCAGTGATCGAGTCCTTCGGAACGCAGGTCTGACAGCTACTGTCCTCGCCCGCCGCCCCGCCTCCTCTGCTCTCCTACCTTTCGGGCCGGAACGTCGGCCCCTTTCAGCGCCTGACCCGGAAAGTAAACGGCGGGTCCGCCAGTCCCACGAAGCGTTAGGAGCTATCACATGGGCAGCAAGTTGTACGTCGGGAACCTCAGCTACGACACGACCAGCTCGGACCTCGAGCAGCTCTGTTCCCCGCACGGTCAGGTCAACAGCGCCGAGGTTATCCAGGACCGCGACACGGGCCGGAGCAAGGGGTTCGGGTTCGTCCAGATGGGCACGGACCAGGAGGCCCAGGCGGCGATCGCGGCCCTGAGCGGGCAGAACGTCGGCGGCCGCGACCTGACCGTCAACGAGGCCAAGCCGCGCGAGGACCGCCCGCGCGGTGGCAGCGGCGGGTACGGCGGCGGCGGCGGTGGCAACAAGCGGTACTGATCGCCCCACCCGCCCGCCCGCGACACTCAGGCATGAGCTGGGGGGAGGTCACCTAGAAGGTGGCCTCCCCCTTTCCGTTGCGCCGCGGCGGCCGGCCGAACCCGGGGAGGCGGGTCCCCTGCCGCGGCCCGGCACCGGCTTGACCCTCCCGGCGAGCACGACGTCGGGGTTGCGCCGCCGACTAAGGATTTGCGTGGCTGACCGCCGTCCCCGCGCCCGTCACTTGTTCATCGCCCCCGGCGCGTCCGCCGGGCGGGTCGCACCGCGGGCCGCGGGCCCGCCCGGGGGTCCGACGCCCCGCTTGCGGTCGTCGAGGTACTTGGCCCGCGTGGCGGACGGCGTCCGGCACGCCTCCCGCCACGCCCTCGCCATCACCCCCCGCCCGGACCGGGCCTCGATGGCCGGGCCCATCTCGGCGTTGTAGCCCCCCGCCCAGGCGACCGGAGCGGCCAGCCCGGCGTGGAACATGACCCAGTCCGTCCTGACGCCGTAGCGGTCGGCCACGACGGCCCGGTAGTAGTCGAACAGGTTGGAGTCCCCGCTGCCGGGCCGCGCCCAACCGAGGAGGAGCGCCTCGGGGATCGGCACGACCTCGGCGAGGACGCCGGCGGCCAGGTCCGCCCTCGCCTTGGCCCGCCCGGCCGCCGCCTCCGGGTCGGCCGCGGCCTCGGCTCCGGCGGGTGCGTCGCCCGGCCTCGTCGCCGGGCCGGTCGTGCCCGGCCCGGCGTCCGCCCGGCCGGCGGCGGCGAACAGGAGGAGGACGGCCGTGCCGGTTTTGGTGAGCATTCGGCCATCCTAACCCGGGCCGGGGCGGCGCCTCGCGCGTGCCGTCATCGCCCTCCCGGTGACTGGCGACGCCGCGACGCCCGCGGCATGATCGCGGGATGAAGTCGGTCCAGGTCACGATCCGGGCGGGCGGGAAGGAGCGGGCGGCCGTGCGGGTCCGCAAGGGGGACGCGGCGGTCGCGTTCACGACCACCACCGGCCGCAAGGTCGAGGTCGACCTGCTGGAGACGCCGGACGGGAACCTCCTGCTCCGGTCCCACGGCGGGACCGTCCGGGCGGCGCCGAACGACGGCACGCTGGAAGTGACGACGACCTAGCCGAGGCAGGTCGCCGCGTCCGGGCTGCCGGCGGGCCGCCCGGGGAGCCCGGTGTCGGCGGGACGGCCGGGTCGGCACCCAACGCATCATTCGTACGGGTCCGTGTGCTTGGCCCACGGCCCGCTCAGGTTCCGGTGCCACTCGGCCGCCAGCGCCTCGTCCACCTCGGCCCCGGGGTCGAGCTTGAGCGCTTCGGCCGCCGGGTCCTCCGTGACCAGCCGCCACGCCCGGGTGAGCACGAGCGGCTCGATCCCGCAGCACTCCCGGCTGAACCGCGACAACCCCTCCCACGCGCTCAGCAGGGTCACCGTCCGCCGCCGCCCCGCCCCCCGCATGACCGCCCGGACGGCCGCGTCCAGCGGCCACACGCCGTCCTGCCGGAGTTCGGCCAGCTCGGCCTCGACCGCAGCGTCCTCCGCGTGGACGTCCGCGCCCGCCGCCTCCCTCGCCGCGTGCCACCCGCAGAAGAACGCCGTCTCCACCGTCTCCCGCGCCCGGTCCCGGAACAGCCCGCAGACGTCCTTGACCATGTGCAGGGCGGTGAGGACGTCAAGGTCCCGCTGGATCGAGGCGCAGGCGAGCGCCGCGGCCGTGAAGCTGAGGTGCATCCGGGTGCGGTACGCCGGGTCGTCCTGCTCGTACGTGCCCCGCGTGCACCCGTCGTCCAGCCGCTGCTCCTCGGCCGCGTCCCCGCGGGCCATCGCCTCGATGACGGCGGTGAACCGCTTGGTCGGGGCCGCCGCCGCTGTGCCTGGTGCCGAGCCCCTCCAGCGATTGGCGCGTCCCCGATGCGGTTGCCGCCTGTTAAAAACTGGTTTTGAAATGTTCGCCACCGTGATGACCTGTTGGCGGCTACGGGCCGCACCAGCCGAGGGCGGCGACTCGCGGGACCCGTTCGGTGAACTGCCGCTAGCGCCGCCCGTGCCGGCGCGCCTCCTTCCGGCACCGGCTATTGGTCCGCCAGCGAACCGGTGAGGTAGGTGGGCGGTCACTCCGTCACCGCTGCGAACGGCGCGGAGGGTGTCCGGCCAGCCGGCGTGGTGTTCCGGCACCGTCTGCCCAATGATCCCGCCGGCCAGCCCGGTACCGCCCCGGCGGCCGCCAGCGACCGGGCGAGCGGGGCCTCACGGGCCTCACGGGCCGGCTTGCGTCCTCTTCACCGATCGGGCGATCGGCCGGGACGCTGGACAGCTGCGGCACCGTCGCAATCGGCGGTCGGTCAGCCCGGACCGGCCGGCACGTACGCCGCCCGTACCGCCGCGCACGCGGCCGCGACGAACCCGACGTTCCGCCGCAGGTAGAAGTCCGTCACCCCGGGCAGCCGGTGCCCGGCCAGCGCCCGGGCCGCCTCCAGCGACCCGGCCGTGCACGCGACCGTGAACGCCGCGTCCCGCAGGGCCGAGAACACGACCTCCCCGCCGTACCCGGCGGCCTGGCGGTACCGGCGGAACGCGGCGAGCACCGAGAACGTCGTGTACGACCGGTGGCTCGTGTGGAACACGTGCTCCCCCCGCCGCGGCAGCGCCGACAGGGCCGCGACCGTCTCCGGCCATAGCTTGGCGACCCGCCCGACCTTCGTCTTCGGCCGGGCCGTCGCCAGCTCGCCGGCCGCCAGGTCGACCTCGGCCCACTTGAGGGCGGCGACCTCGCCCGAGTACATGCACGCGTTCAGCGCGGTCAGCATCAGGGCGGCGAACGTCGCGTCGCCGGCGGCCAACGCCGCCGCGTGGATCGCCCAGAACGCGTCGGGCCGGATCGGGGTCGGGTCGATCGGGTGGGCGTCCCGCACCTCCAGCATGGCCAGCGCGTCCAGCGCCCGCCGGCAGTCGGCCGGCCCCCGCCCCCGCTTGATCGCGTACGCCAGGACCGTCCGCACCTTGCGGTACCGGTGCAGGACGCTCTTCGGCGCCAGCCCGGCCCGGGCGACGGCCGCCTCGTACCGGGCGACCGCGTCGTGGTCGACGTCGCGGACGGTCGCGGCCCCGGTGGCCTGGACGAACTCCCGCCAGAACAGCCGGGACCGGCCGGCCTCGTTCGGGCTGAGGTTCGGGCGGGCGGCGTACAGCTCGCCGACCTCGGCCAGCGCGGGGGACGGGGTCGGACGCGGCAGGTCGGCCAGGTAGCCGATCTGCTCGATCCCGGTCATCTGGGCGACGTGCTTCGGGCGCTCGAGGATCAACTGCCGGACCGTCGCCCAGAACTCGGCCTCGGGGACGGCCCGCCGGACGGCCGGGGCCGCCCCCGCCGCGAACCGGATCTCGACGCCGGTGGTCGCCGCCTTGCCGAACGCGCCGGCGACGTCCAGGCCGGCAGTGTCGACCGGCAGGAGCACGCTCGCCCCGTCGCGGGCGGCGGCCAGCGCCCGGAACCGGGCGACGGCCAGCCGCTCGTCCGGCTCGGTGAACTTGACCGCCGCCGGGCCCGACACCTTCCACCGCCCGTCGGCGAGCCGGGTCAACCCGTCGACCCGCTCGCCCCAGCTCGTGCGGTGGGACGCCTGCGGCCGACCCTTCTTAGCGGTACTCCGGACCATGTGCCGGACGGTACGGCAACGGACGCATTTCGTCCACCTTTTCGTCCGGACGCACGAAAACCACTGAGAAAGATGTGGTTCGATATGGGGTTCGACTCCCCTTGGGGGTACTGAAAAACCCGCTTTTTGGCGGGTTTTTCTATGCGCTAAAGACATTGTTGGCGCGATTGTTGGCGCGGCGGACGCACGGTCGGGCTCGCTGTTGAACCCGGACCGGGTTCGGCAAGGAACGTCCCGTGACCCGTCCTGCCGGGGTACCCGCTGTCGCCCCCGAGAGGGGCGACGGCGCGGCCGGTGGCAGTACCCGGCTGAACACAACAACATCACCTTGACGGACAGCGGCGGCTGGTACTGAACGGACCCCTCGCCTTCCGGCCCTTGGCACG
>JAQGHJ010000957.1 GCA_028288905.1 Phycisphaerales bacterium
GAGGCTTTTGCGTATTGGCAAGGCGTCCGCCTTCAGCCCGATTGGGCGGAAGGCGGACGCCTTGCCATTCCGCAACCCGCAATCGGCTACTTCCCCCGCCCCCGCCACATCGGCACCGCTTGGCTGCCGGCGGCCGCGACGAGGATCAGCCCCGCCCCCGCCCAGCCCGTGGCCCCCAGGTGGTCGCCGAACCAGGCGATCGCGATGGCCGACGCGAACACCGGCTCGGTCGTGTACAGGAGCGACGCGTGGGTGCCGGGCACGACCCGCTGCCCGACGGCCTGCAGCCACGTCGTGGCCAGCGTCGCGACCACGCCCATGTACGCGATCGCGACGGCCACGCCGACGGTCCACCGGCCCCACCCGGCCCCGCCGGCCGTCGCCTCGGCTGCCATCCACGGCAGCGACATCGCCGTCACGCCCCACAGCTGGACGGCCGTCAGCGGGATGGTCGGGAACCGCACGGCGAACCGCTCGAGCCGGACGATGTACGCGGCGAACGCGGCGGCGCACGCCAGCGTCCAGGCGTCCCCGGCGTTAGGCGGCGACCCGTCGTACGACAGCAGGCCGGCGCCGCCCAGCGCCAGTCCCGCCGCCACCCAAACCACCGCCCCCACCCGCCGCCCGGCGACCGCCGTCAGCAAGGGCACGAACACGACGTTCAGCGACGTGACGAACGCGCTGCGGCTGACCGTGGTGTACTGGAGCCCCACCGCCTGGGTGGCGTACCCCGCCCAGAGCCAGAAGCTCAGCTCCGCCCCGGCCCGCCAGACGCCTGATGGAAAGGTGGGACCGCTACCCGGCAGCCCGGTGCGGCCGGGCCGAATGCGCACGAATGGCAGGATCGCGACCGACGCGACGGCGAACCGCCAGAACGTCGCCGCCCCCGGCGCCAGGGCCGGCGCTTCTCCGGTCACGAGCGACCGGGTGGCGACGAACGTCGTGCCCCAGACGAACGTGACGACGAGGAGGATCGCGACGCCGACGGCCCGCGAAACGGGAGCCGGCCCGGCCGGCGGGAGGGAGAGTGAAAGCGGGGACGAATCGGGGACAAGGCCGGGTCCCGGAGTGGGTCTGCCGGACGCGGCGAGGGTGTCGGGGTGCTGCACGAGAACGGCCGGCGCTGGTTCGCCCGGACGAGCGATAATCCTTTTGAGACGGACGACTCACCCGTTGTTCGACCACATCAGGCTGAGCAGCTTTCGGGCCGCCACGCTGTGGTCGGCGAGGTCGGCCCCACCCTTGGCCCGGTACTTCACGGCCGCCACCTTCAGGCTGCAAAGGTTCCGCCGGTTGTACTCGGCCACCGCCTCGCCGACGACGGCGACCAACTGGGACTCGTCGATCGGCGGCTGGGCGGCGTTGGCGACGGCGTCCTTGCTCGACAGCCGCTCGACGGTCGGACGGTCCTCGCCCTCCGCGTCGTCCTCCCCGGCAAACCGGACGGCCAAGTAAATGTCACGGGGGCCGTTAAACCACCGGACCTCGTGCCACTTGATGGCCTTCTTCCAAAAGATCATGCGCCCGCCCAAAGTAGTTGGCTCACGAGGTGGGCCAGCCTTGCGGCTCCGGTGAGGAAGGCCCCGCCGGCCGACTTCGCCACTCCCTTAGCCCGATCTCTACGACTCCACCCGATCCGACCGCTTTGCGGCTTGGCTTCCCTACGGGACTGTAGGCGTTACGTCTCAGGTCATCCGCAATGTACCGCGCGGAAATTCCTGAGAGGACCTCAACCGACGGCCGGCGTGGCGTCGTCCGTCCCCGCGTCACCCTTCCCGGTGTAATCGACAAGGCGGGCGAGTTCGGACCGCAAATCCTTCCGGTGGACGACGAAATCAACGAAGCCGTGCTCCCGCAAGAACTCGCTCCGCTGGAACCCCTCCGGCAGCTCGACCTTGATCGTGTTCCAGATCGTCCGCGGGCCGGCGAACCCGATCAGGGCCTTCGGCTCGGCGATGATGAAGTCCCCGAGCATGGCGAAGCTGGCCGTGACCCCGCCGGTCGTCGGGTCGGCCAGCAGGGAGACGAACGGCAGCTTGGCGTCGTCAAGCCGGGCGAGGGCGGCGGACGTCTTGGCCATCTGCATCAGGGACAGGGTGCTCTCCTGCATCCGGGCCCCGCCGGAGCAGGACACGATCAGCAGCGGCAGCCGCTCGCGGACCGCGTCCTCGATCGTGCGGGTGATCTTCTCCCCGACCACGCTGCCCATCGACCCCATCATGAACGTCGGGTCCATGACGGCCAGCATGATCGGCCGGCCCTTGATGAACCCCTTGCCGCACAGCAGGGCGTCGGCGTTCCCGCCCTTGCGCTGCTCGTCGACCAGCCGGGCGGCATAGGTCTTCTTGTCCGTGAACCCGATCGGGTCGACCGGGCGGACATCGGCGTGCCGCTCCTCGAAAGTGCCCGGGTCGCACAGCTGGGCGACCCGGGTGCGGGCCGACACGCGGAAGTGGTGGTCGCACGCCGGGCAGGTGTTGAGCGCGTCCTCGACGACCTTCCGGAACAGCATGTCCCCGCATTCGGGGCAGCGGAGCCAGAGCCCCTCGGGGATGCCGCCCCGCTCCGGCTTGCCGCCGGCGGGCGCGCCGGCGTCCTTGTGCAACTTCAACCCGTCGTTCGGGACTTGGGACATCGTGGGGTGCTCCGCGGACCGTCCGTGAGCCAACCGGCCCGGGCCGGGCGGCGGTCGGCGAGGTCGCCCGGCGTCCCGCCGGGCGAAACGTTCGAGATTAGACGGGGTACCCCAGCGGATTTCAAACCGGTCGACGTCCCGAGAGTGCCCCGACGGACGCCGTGCGGTCCGGGTGGCACGGGCTTGTACCCATGCCCGTGTCCGTCGCCCGCTCACGCCCACGGGCACATGCCCGTGCCACGCGGACCGTTGAGTGCCGGCCACCGGCAGCCGGCAGATACAAAGATCGGAGGTAGACGGCTCGCCCGCCCGCCCGGCATCATCCCCGGGACGATGTGGCGCAAACCGGCCGGCGACGGACAGACTCTACCTCCCGGGCTGGTCGAACGGTGGAAGGCGGAGCAGGCCGAGCTGCGGGCGAAGATGGTCGTCGCCCCGCTGCCGGACGTGCCGCGGTACGTCGCCGGGGCCGACGCGGCGTTCGTCAACCCGGGCGACGGCCCCGAAGGCGGGGCCGGCCGGGTCGTTGCCTGCGCACTCGTCTACGATCGAGTCGAGCGGCGGGCGGTGGAGGTGGCCCACGCCGTCCGCCCGCTGGAGGTGCCGTACGTCCCTACGTTCCTGAGCTTCCGCGAGGGCCCGGCCGTGGCCGAGGCGATCCGGAAGCTGACCCACCCGTTTGGCGTCGTCTGCTTCGACGGCCAAGGGTACGCCCACCCCCGCCGCTGCGGGCTCGCCGTCCACCTCGGGGTAACGCTCGACGTCCCGGCCATCGGCTGCGGCAAAAGCCGCTTGATCGGCACGTACGATGAACTGGGCGACCAACCCGGGGACACGTCTGCCTTGATGCACGCGGGCGAGCAGGTCGGCCTCGTCCTGCGGACGAAGGTCCGGACGAACCCGGTGTTCGTCAGCGTCGGCCACCGGGTCGACCTGCCGTCCGCCGTCCGCGTGCTTCAGGCCTGCCTGACGAAGTACCGCATCCCCGAGCCAACGCGGCTGGCGGATATCGAGGTGGCGAAGGTGAAGAAGCGAGTGTTGGCCGGGGTAGCGTAGCACGCCGCCCCGCGCCCCTCTGCTGATCACAGAGACCGGCACACCGCCCCGTCCGGCGAGCGGTGGCGCGACGCTGAGGCGGTGGCAACGTCGGGACGTTCGGGCGACCCGATCGGGGCACGCGCCGTACTCGGGCTTGCCTGAGGCTAGGTCACGCATCGAACCCGAGCCAGGTCAGTAACTCGACGCGCAGCAGGTTCAAACCCACGAAGGCGGCGCCGGCACCCGGGGCTGCCCATACCTTGGCCCGCCCGGTGCCGAGCCCGAGGAAGCCGGCGTCGACGGCGGCCTCGTTCGCGTGGGCGACCATCACGTACGCCGCGACGGCACCACCGACCGTTAGCGCGATGCCGAGGGCCACACGAAACCACCGCACGCCGCGCTCGGGTGTCGCGCCGGCCGCGGCAGTGGCGGCGGCCCGCCCGGCAAGGCAACGGTCGACCGCGGCCGACGCGTCGGCCACGGACAGGCCGCGACCGCGGAGCGCGGCCTCGACCGCTGGCACCTTCGCGCCGGACGCGAGCATTCCGGCCGCAATCCGCCGGCCCTCCGTCAGCCGCCCCGAACGGCTCGTGTCACCACTGCTCATCCCGTGTCCTCCATCACGGCCCCGCGTCCTCAATTGCCGCGTGGTTTACAGCCTCGTCCCGACGGATCGTTTGTTACAGCTCCTTCACCCGCACGTTCCGGAACTCGACCTCGGCCCCGTGCCCGAGGAACCCGATGTGGCCCTTCTCGTTCTTCAGCCCCGGATGCTTCTTGAGGACGGCCGGGTCGACGACGGTCGACAGGTCGGCGTCCGTGATTACCTGGCCGTTCACGGTCACGGTGACCTTCGTCCCCTGGACCCGGATCTCCTCGGTGTTCCACTCGCCGACGGGCTTTTGACTGCCGCGCTTGGCCGGAAATACGTCGTACACGCTGCCGTGGTACTGGGCCGGGCGGAGCTTGGTGTACATCGACCCGCTGTCGTCCAGAACCTGGATCTCCATGCCTTGGTACGCCGAGTCGCCGGTGAGCGGGGCGCGGATGCCGATGCCGTTGTTGGCGTTCTCGGTCAGCTTGAACTCGAACCGGAACACGAAGTCCTTGTACTCCTTCTCGGTGTACAGGTTCCCGCCGTCGTCCTTCGTCGAGTACAGGATGCCGCCGGGCCGCACCTGGTACCCCTTGCCCGCCTTGTTCTCCGAGGCGGCCATCGCCGGCTTCGTCGCCGGAGTGCCGGCGGCGGCCGACGCCCCAGTCGGCGGCGTCGCCGCGACCTTGGCGGGCTTGGTGCCGTAGGTCCAGCCGGTCAGGTCCGTCCCGTTGAACAGCGGGGTGAACCCCTCCTCGGCCGTCGCCGGGGCAGCGGCGGCGGGCTTGGCCGCGTCGGCGGCGCGGGATGGGAGGACGGCCAACGCCGCGGCGGCGAGGCCGGCCG
>JAQGHJ010000372.1 GCA_028288905.1 Phycisphaerales bacterium
CGAGCGGGCGGGGCCGGCGAGCAACGTGGTCGACGCGGCCGTGTACTCGCTCCGCAAGAAGATCGACCCGCCGGGCGGGCCGTCGTACGTCCGGACCCGCCGGGGGATGGGGTACGCCTTCCAAGCCGCATGACCCCCGGTTCGCCGCGGCCCGTGGACCGCTGGACGCGACCGTCAGCCCGGACCGCCGGAGGGCCGGATCGGTCGGCCGCGGCGGCCGTCGACGAGCAGTCTGGCTTCATCACCCGCCGCACCTAGTGTCACTGCCCAGATTCACCGACGACACCTACGACGCCGACGCCACGGGGACATCGCGCGCCTCTCGGGATGGCGCGATGGTCGCGACGTGCGGAGAGACGGATCGCTCAAGCCAGGTTTCCGCGACGGCGGTAGAGTTGGACGGGCATGCCAGCATGAGATCCATCCGCCGAAGTCTCTGTGTCGGGCTCGTTTCCGCCGTCGTGCTCTTGGGCGCCGTCGCCGCCGCCCTGTGCTACGCCCGGGCGAGCGCGCTGCTGGCGGCCGACTTCGACCGGGGGCTGCTCGCCCAGGCGACGGCTTTGGGCGCGTCCGTCCACCGGGAGCCCGAGGGGACGCTGGCCGTGACCGAGGCTGCGAAGGCTCCGGGCCGACGCCTAGGCCGGTTCCAAATCCGCGACGCCGCCGGCCGGACGCTGTTGCGGTCGGAGCCGCTCGACGAGCCGGACCCGGCGGTGCCGGACTCGCCGAACCCCGTCCAGTTCTGGACCGTGACGTCCCCGGGCCGACCGCCGGTGCGGCTCGTCCGCGTCCGGTTCCTGCCGGGCGTCGAGACCGAGCAGGAAGCGGTGCCGGCGACGGGCCCGTCCGCCCCGATCGCCACCACCATCCCTGTCGTTGCCACGGCGGCGGCCGGCGTGCCGCAGGTGACGCTCGTGCTGGCGGAAGATTTGGGCCCGGTCCGTCGGATGGAGCGGCTGCTGATCGGTTCCCTCGGGCTGGCGCTGGCGGGCCTGTGTGGCGGGGTCTTGGTCGTTGTGCCGTTGGTCGTCCGGCGGGGACTGGCGTCCGTGGACCGGCTGGCCGAGCAGGCCGAGCGGATCGAGGCGTCGTCGCTCGGGACGCGGTTCGAGACCGCCGGCGTGCCGGACGAGTTGCGACCGATCTGCGGGCGGCTGAACGACCTGCTCGCCCGGCTGGAGGACGCGTTTCGTCGGGAGCGGCGGTTCACCGCGAACGTCGCCCACGAGTTGCGGACCCCGGTGGCCGAGCTCCGGACGATGGCGGAGGTCGCCCTCCGCTGGCCTGGCGACGCCGCGGCGACGAACGCCGTGCTGCGAGAGGTGTTGGCCGTGTCGCTGCGGATGGAGTCCGTGGTCGCGGCGCTGCTGTCGCTCGCACGGAGCGAGGCCGGGACCGTGCGGCCGCCCCTCGTCGCGGTCGACCTGACCGACGTGGTCGACGCCGCCTGGCGGGCGGCGGCACCGCGGGCGGCCGAGCGGTGCGTCCGGGCGACGTTCGACTTACCAACGTCCGCCGTCGTCTCCACCGACCCGACCCTGCTCCGAACGATCGTCGGGAACCTGTTGGCCAACGCGGTCGAATACTGCCCCGCCGGCGGCGTCGTGGCGTGCGGTGCCCGCCGCCCCCCGGACGGCTCGGCCGAGCTGACCGTGTCCAACCCGGCCGGTGGCCTGACGGCGGCCGAACTGCCCCTTGTGGCGGAGGCGTTTTGGCGGCGGGAGGCGTCCGGCACTGACTCTGACCACGCCGGGCTCGGGCTGTCGCTCGTGGCCGCGTACGCCAAGGTGCTCGGGGCGACGTTCGACGTAGCCCTCACGCCGAATGACCACTTCACCGCTCGGTTCCGGCTCCCACCGCCCGCGGGTCTACCGGCCGCCGCGGCTGAGGTGCCGGGACGCGGCGAGCCTACCGCGGTCGCCGGGACCGCCCCCGCCGACTGACGCCGGCGGTCGCCGCCTCGGGGGCCCCCGGCCCGCCGAATTCCAATCATCGGGCCGTCATCTACTCTCGGCTACCTTCGCGGTTCGCCGTCGCGGTGCCGCCCGTCCCTACCTTGGCCCGGGCCGGTGGACGCGCCGGGCCACCACAACTCGGACAACCCTTCGATCGCGAGGACGCCATGTCGCTTCCCCCGTCGCGCGGCCGCCCAACCCGGCCTTGTCCGGGTCGCCTCCTTCAGATTTGCCTTCCGACTCTCGGCCTGCTTGCGGGCTGCGGCGCTCGGGCACAGGGCCCTATCGCCTCAGTGGCGGACCCGGCTCCCCTTTGCGCGAGCGAATTCGGGGCCGCCACCACGTGGCCCGTCTCGGGCCCTTCGCGTCGTCCCGGCGGCCAAGACCTTCGCGAGCCGTCCGCAACGCCCAGTTCGGAGGACGGCGGCCCCGACCGGACCGGCCCCCGCGGCGTCAACCCTGCCGACGCCGGTGATCCGGCACCACCGCTGCCGGCCGTCGGGAGTGATCCGCGCCCCGGCGCCCGGCCGGTCGACGGCCTCAGGTGGACGGTGCAGGGCGAGTACCTGTACGGGTCGATTCGTGGCAGCCTGCAGACCCCGGCTGGTGGGCAGCCGGGCACCACAAGCTTGCGCCGGCCGACGCTCGACGAGATCGGGATCGACCGCGGCAGCGTTGCCGACGCGGCGGTCGTCGCCGAGTCCGGGCCCCACGCCCTGTACCTGGGCGGGCAGTGGGTCGGGGCGTCCGGCACGGCGACGCTCCGCGACCCGCTCGTTAGCCACGCCAAAGCGTTCCCGGCCGGCACGACAGTCCGGTCCGACCTGTCGCTCGACTGGTACCGGCTGGGGTACGCGTACACGTACGTGGCGGCGACGACCGCGGGCGGGGCACCGGTGCTCACCTTCCGGCCGGCGGCGGGGGCCGCGCTGTTCACGTTCGATTACCGCGTGCGGGACGACGCCGACCCCGGTCGCGTCGCGACCCGGAGCTACGGGAGGGTGCTCCCGCAGGTCGGGTTGGAGGCGGAGTGGCGGCCGGGAGGCGGGCCGTTCGCCCTGTCGGCCGGCGCGCTCGGGTTCCCGGCGATCGGCACCGTCACCCCCGGGATCTCGACCGAGCACCTCGTCGCCGGCTACCGATGGTCTCCGTCGCGATCCCTGACCCTCGACGGGTTCGTCGGAGTCGCGTTCGAGCAGTTCGCGTACGAGGACAACCAGCCGGTGCCGAACCGCATCCGGGCCGACCTCGGGCCGGCGCTGGTGGTCGGGCTTACGGCCCGGTTTTGACCTCGGCGTGCCGGGGAGCCGCCGCCCGACGGACCATCAGGTAATACAGCGTCGGCGTCGCCACCAGCGACAGGGCGACCGAGCAGCACAGCGCCCCGATGACGGCCACCGCCAGCGGGCGGAGCATGTCCGACCCGGACCCGATCCCGTACGCCAGCGGGAGCATGCCCAGGGCGGCGGCCAGGGACGTCATCAGCACCGGCCGCAGCCGCCGCCGGCCCGACCGCACCAGCGCCTCGACGACGTCCACGCCGTCCGCCCGCATATGGTCGACCCGGTCGAGCATCAAGATGCCGTTCTTGGCGACGATCCCGACCCCGATGATCGCCCCGAGGATCGAGATGATGTTCTGCGACGTGCCCGTGACCCACAGGGCAACGACGCTGCCGATCAGCGCCAGCAGCGCCCCGGCCACGATCGCGGTCGGCTCGCGGAAAGACCGGAACTCGAACACGAGGACCGCGAAGATCAGGGCCACGGCCGCCCCCATGACGCCCAGCAGGTTGCGGAACGACTCCTGCTGCTGCTGATAGAGCCCGCCGAACTCGATCGTTCCGGGCGGGAACCGCGGGTCGTTCGCCAGCTTCGCCTTGATCTCGCCGACCACGCCGCCGAGGTCCCCGCCCTCGAGTTCGCCGGTGACGGCGACGTACTGCCGCAGGTCGTCCCGCTGGATTTCCAGCTCCCCCGGCTCTTCCCGCAGGTCGGCCACCTGCCCGAGACGCACCACCTGGCCGGCCGGGGTTCGGATCGGCAGGTCCCGCATCCGGGCGGCCGTAGCGACCGACGCCGCGTCGGCCCGCACCCGCACGGCCGTCAGTCGATCCGCCCGCAGGACCGTCGACGCCGTCTGCCCCTCCTTCGCCGCCCCGACCGCGGCCGCCACGTCCGCGGCCGTCAGCCCGTACCGCTGGGCGTCGGCCGACCGGACGCGGAACGCCAGCGACGGCCCGACCACCGTCAGCCCGTCCTCGGCGTCGGCCACGTGCGGTACCTCGTCGATCTGGGTCTTGATCGCCGGAGCCGTCTGCTTGAGGAACTCCTCGTCGGCCGAGAACACCTTAATCTCGATCGGCTTGGGCGAGCTGACGAGGTCGCCGATCAGGTCCCCGAGCATGCCGTGGAAGTCGGCGTCGACCTGGGGCTCCGTCCGCTTGATTGCCGCCCGCAGGTCGGCGATGACCGCATCCGTGCCGCGGGCGGCGTTCGGGCGGAGCTTGACGAGGAAGTCGCCGGCGTTCGGCTCGGTCAGCTCCAGGCCCAGCGCCACGCCGGTCCGGCGGGAGTAGCTTTCCACCTCCGGCGTGTCCTTCAGTAACTTCTCAACCACGGTCAGCGCGCGGTCGCTCTCGGCCAAGCTCGTGCCAGGCGGGTTCACCTTGTAATCGAGGACGAACCCCCGCTCCTCCAGGCTGGGGAGCAGTTCCACCTTCAGCCGGCCGTAAAGGTCGAAGCCGGCCAACGCGAGCAACCCGCAAACCGCGGCCGTGACCAACCGGTGCCGCAGCGCCAGACGGACAGCCCGTTCGTACACCCGCCCGACCGCACGCAGCACGAACCCGCCCTCATCGGCGTCATCGGCGTCATCGGCGACCCGACCGTTCCCCGCGCGGCCGGTCCCACGGGCCCGCGGCGGGCGGATGATCCACGCCGCCAGCGACGGCGTTAGCAGCACCGCCAGCACGAGCGACGTCAGGAGCGACACGGTCATGGTGACCGCCAGCGCCCGGAAGAACA
>JAQGHJ010000111.1 GCA_028288905.1 Phycisphaerales bacterium
AGTTCGCGTCGACGGACGACGCGTTCGTCGAGGCGCACGTGGTCGCGATCAGCCCGCAGGTGTCGGCCCGGGTCCTGAAGGTGTACGTGGACGACAACCAGGCCGTCCGGGCGGGCGACCCGCTCGTCGACCTCGACCCGACCGACTACCAGGTGGCGCTCGCCCAGGCGAAGGGTGCCGAGGCCGGGGCCCGTGGCAAGCGGGACCAGGCCAAAACGCAGGTGCCGGCCGCCGAGGCCGGGCTGCGGGAGGCCGAGGCGTCCGTCCAAGTGGCGGAGGTGAACTTCCGGAACGCCGACGCGGACCTCAAGCGGTACGAGGCGCTGGAGGAGCGGGCCCGGTCCCGCCAGCAGTACGACAACGCGGTGTCAGCCCAGAAGACGGCGGCCGCCCAGGTCGCCCAGGCCCAGGCCCGGCTGGCGTCGGCCGAGTCGCAGATCGCGACGGCGAAGGCGGCCGTCCTGGCCTCCGAGGGGGACGTGAATCGGACGGCCGCCGACGTCCGCCGGGCCGAGGTGAACCTCGGGTACACCAAGATCCTCGCCCCGTCCGACGGCCGGGTGACCCGCAAGAGCGTCGAGGCCGGCGCGTATGTCACCCCGACCGCCGCCCTGCTGGCGATCGTCCCGCCGGACGTGTGGGTGGTTGCGAACTACAAGGAAACGCAGCTGGAGCACATGCGGGTCGGACAGCCGGTGGAGGTGTCGGTCGACGCGTTCGGCGGGCAGGACCTGACCGGCAAGGTGCAGTCGATCCAGGCCGGCACCGGCAGCCGGTTCGCCGTCCTCCCGGCCGAGAACGCGACCGGGAACTTCGTGAAGGTCGTCCAGCGGGTGCCGGTGAAGATCGTGCTCGACAACCCGGACCCCGGCGGCGGGCGGTTCCTGTCGCCGGGGATGAGCGTGGTCGTGAAGACGAAGGTCCGGGACTGACGGGGCCACCGGAGACGCCGCGTGCGCCCCTCCCTCGTGGCACGGGTTTTCAACCCGTGCGCCCGCGACATTTCCTGACGCAAGGACGTACGTTCCTCGCCGCCCTGGCCACCACGCACGGGTTGAAAACTCGTGCCACGGGGGGAGTGCCGGCACAGGCCGTCGCCGCCCCCGCTGTTGGTCGCCCCTTCGATCCTCCCCTCATGTCCGCCGCCGCCCCAGCCAACCCCGCCTCGCTCGCGTCCTCCGCCGGCGCGACGGCCGTCAAGCCGGGCGTGAACCCGTGGCTCGTCGCCGTCACCGTGTCGATGGCGACGTTCATGGAGGTGCTGGACGTCAGCATCGCCAATGTGTCCCTCCGGCACATCGCCGGGGACATGGGGGCCGGGCCGAGCGAGAGCACCTGGGTCCTGACCAGCTACCTAGTCAGCAACGCGGTCGTGCTGCCGATCAGCGGGTGGCTGTCGAGCGTGGTCGGGCGGAAGCGGTTCTACATGATCTGCGTGGCCGTGTTCGCCGGCAGCTCGCTGCTGTGCGGGCTGGCCCCGAGCTTGGGGTGGCTGCTGTTTTTCCGCGTCCTGCAGGGCATCGGCGGCGGCGGGCTAGCCCCGAGCGAGCAGGCGATCCTGGCCGACACGTTCCCACCGGCCAAGCGGGGCATGGCGTTCGCCGTGTACGGCGTCGCCGTCGTCGTCGCCCCGGCGATCGGGCCGGCCCTCGGCGGGTGGATCACCGACAACTACGACTGGCGCTGGATCTTCTTCATCAACCTGCCGATCGGCGCGCTCAGCCTGTTCCTGACGGGCCGGCTCGTCCAGGACTCGGACAACGCCAAGCGGGAGCACGCGGACGTGTGGCGGGGCGGGCTGAAGATCGACTACGTCGGGTTCGTCCTCGTCTGCCTCGGGCTCGGCGCGCTCCAGGTCGTGCTCGACAAGGGGCAGGAGGAGGACTGGTTCGGGTCGTCGTTCATCGTCACGTTCGCCGTCCTGTGCGCCGTCGGGCTGGTCGGCCTGGTCGTGTGGGAGGTGTGGGGGACGCGGGACCCGGTCGTCGACCTGCCGCTGCTGCGGAACAAGAGCTTCGCGGCGTCGAACCTGTTCATGTTCATCGTCGGGTTCGTGCTGAACTCGACGACCGTCCTGATCCCGCAGTTCGTCCAGGACCTACTCGGGTACGACGCGACCCACGCCGGGCTGCTGCTGATGCCCGGCGGGTTCGTGCTGATGCTGATGTTCCCGCTGGCCGGCCGGCTGAGCGGGCTGGTGCAGCCGAAGTACCTGATCGTCGTCGGGCTGCTCGCCACGTCGGCGGCGATGTTCCACCTGACCGGGTTCAGCGACCAGGCGTCGTTCGGCACGCTCGCCTGGGCCCGGATCTACCTCGTGGTCGGGCTGCCGCTGTTCTTCATCTCGATCAACGTGCTGGCGTACGGCGGGCTGCCGCCGGGCAAGACGAACAACGCGTCGGCCCTCGTGAACCTGATGCGGAACCTCGGCGGCAGCATCGGCATCGCCGTCGCGATCACCCTGCTCGACCGCCGCCAGCAGGTCCACCGGGACCGGCTCGTGAGCAACCTGACCCCGTACGACCCGGCGTTCCAGCAGCGGCTGACCGGCGGGCACGGCGTCTGGGGCGGCGGCGGGGACTACGCGTCCGTCCCCGCCCCGGCCGGGCTCGGGGCCGGCGGCGGCGGGCACGGCGGCGGGTCGTCGCTGGCCGCGATCGCCGAGGAGGTGCGGCGGCAGGCGATGCTGCTGTCGTACCTGGACGTGTTCAAGATCATGGCCGTCTGCACGCTGTGCACGATCGTGTTCGTCCCGCTCCTGCGGCGGGTCCGGACCGGCGAGCAGGCGCAGGGGCACTGACGCGGGTCGCGTAGGGTCCGCCTTGGCGGACGCGGATCGGGACGTCGGAAGGACATGTGACGCGAAGGCGCGAAGAGCGCGAAGGAAGACGCGAAGGGGGGAGAACAGGTGATGGACCGAGCCGCGGCACAACGGGAGCGGCGACCACCGGACGGGAAAATGCCGACGCAGGACGCGTTGAGCGGTAAAATGGGGCGCGCAAGCCTTGACCGAGTCGTTCCGTAGGCAAAACGCTACCGGCCGTTACATCCGGCGCGACGGCGACCAGCCGGGGACTTACAAGCTGCGCCCCACCCACCCGGTCTTTCCCGTTTTCCCCTTCGCGTCTGCCTTTGCGCTCTTCGCGCCTTCGCTTCGCATGTCCCCGCCGGCGTCCCGCGAACGCCATAGGTCAGGAGAACCAGCCCGATGCCCCGTGTCCCCGCCACCCGCCGACTCGCCGCCCGCCGCTCCGCCGCCGTCCTCCTGCTCGCCGCCGCGGCCGCCGTTTCCGGCTGCGCGGTCGGGCCCGACTACCGCCGGCCGGCGGACGGGGTGAAGCCGGGGTACGCCGGCGTCCGCCCGGTCGGGTCGACCGACCCGGCCAGCCAGCCGAGCCGGGCCCACGACGCGTCCAAGCCGGTCGCTCAGTGGTGGACGACGTTCAACGACCCGCAGCTCGAGAAGCTGGTCGAGCGGGCGGCGGCCGACAACCTGACCC
>JAQGHJ010000154.1 GCA_028288905.1 Phycisphaerales bacterium
AGAGCAGGACGTGGGCGGCCCGCAGCGTCGGGATCGGGTGGAGGACCGCCGGCGTGATCCGCTGCTCGACCGCGTTCGTGAACGGGTTGAGCCACACCTTGCCGGAGATCGGCCGGGTCGGGATGACGCCGAGGCACACGTCCGGCTCGCCGGCCTTGCCGCCCGGCAGGGTATGGCCGCGGGCGACGGACAGCTCGCCGGTGCCGCCAACCGGCACGGCGGCGGCCGGGCTGGCGGGAGAAGCGGCGGGGGCCGCGGCGGTCACCGGCGCACCGCGTAGCGCCGGCACGGCCGCCAACGCCAGCCCGATTGCCGCCGCCTTCCCGAAGCCAAGGTGCTTTCTGGTCATGGTCGGGATGCTAAGCCGCCCCGGGCCGGCGTCTCCTGCCCGCATCAGGGCCGCCGCCGGCCGTCGCCGTCACGCCGCCCGCCCGCACTCCGGGCACGCCCCGCTGGCGTTCCCGGTCAGGTCGTACCCGAACCCGCGGCACCGGCCGGGCCGCTCGCGGAGGACGAAAGGCCGGGACGTTTGGAACACGACCTGGATCAGCATCAGAACTGCGATACCGCTGACTGCCGCCACGATCGGGACGACGACCCACACCGGCACGCCGGCCCGGAGCATCGGGACAACCGCCCTCGACCCGGCGAGCACGAGGGCCGCCTGGGCGGCCGCGGCCACCCAGACCGCCGGCCGCCACATCACCTTCGGGCTGCCCCGCTCCCACGCCCGCCGCCTCTCGTCGTCCGGCAGCCCGGCCAGTTCGGGAAGGGACTTGTAGGACCAGTGCTAGGTCACACAGTCGCCTTCGGACGAAGGTCGCCGCATCGCCGGACCTCGGTCCGACCGGCCGCCGGGAGTGGTACACTGTGCCAATGCCCATCCACGACTGGACCCGGGTGTCGGCCGGCACGTTCCACGACTTCCACACCGCCTGGATCGCGGAGCTCCGCCGCGCGCTGAACGCCGACCTGCTGCCGGACGCGTACTACGTCATGGCCGAACAAGTGGCCGGGCAGGTCATCCCCGACGTGCTGACGTTGCAGGACATGAGCGGCGGCCCGACCGCGGGCGGTGGTCTCGCCGGCGACGGCCCCGGGTGGGCGGACGGGGACGACGATCAGAGCGGGACGGGCGGGACCGGCGGCGGGCTGGCCGTCGCCACGGCCCCGCCGCCGATGGCGGTGCGGGACACGGTCACCGAGGCCATGCTGCTGGCTGCCCGCCGCCGCCGGCTGGTCATCCGGCACACGACCGGGGACCGGATCGTCGCGTTGCTGGAGATCGTGTCGCCAGGGAACAAGGAGAAGCGGGCGGGCGTCGAAGCGTTCGTGGACAAGGCCGTCGGCGCCCTCGACGAGGGGTACCACTTGCTCGTGCTCGACCTGCTGCCGCCGACGGCCGCCGACCCGGGCGGGATGCACGGGGTGCTGTGGCGGCGGCTCGGCGGGCGGTACGACCCGCCGGCCGACAAGCCGCTGGCGCTGGCCGCCTACACGGTCGGCGGTCCGGACGCCGCCGGACGCGACGTCGGCGGCGGGGCGGTCACCTGCTACGTCGAGCCGACGGCCGCCGGGACCCTGCTGATCGACATGCCCCTGTTCTTCGCCCCCGGGCGGTACGTGAACGTACCGCTGGAGGCGACGTACCTCGCCGCGTACGCGGGCGTGCCCAAGCGATGGCGGCGGGTCATCGAAGGCGGGTGACCGGGCTCATGGCTGGGTCGAACTTCCTGACCCCTGCCGGCACATTGGCTTCAGCGCCGGGCCCGCCGCGTGGTATACCTCTTAGACCCTGTTTTCGATCAGCGTGGCTTGGTCCGCCCGCGCGGCACAAGTGCCCCGCCCGCCGTGCTTTGAACTCGATCGGCATCGTACCCGTGCCGCGGTCGGCGACGAATCGTACACCGAGTGTGCGGCCGCCCCACCCCGGCGGCCGAGCCGCACCCCAGGAGCGTGTCCGGCATGACGCGTGCCCCCCATGTCGGTTTGGTCGTCGGGCTCGGCGCGGCGCTGGCGGCCCTCGCCGCGGCCGCGTGGCCGTCCCGCGCCGCGACGCCGCCTGCCGCCTCCCCCGCGACCGGTCCGGCCGCCGTTGTCGAGGCCGATCGTCCGGCCCCTGCAGTCCCCGCCCAGCCCGCCGCGTGGCGGACGGGCGTCGAACCGTTCCTCCATGCCCACTGCGCCGACTGCCACGACGCCGACGCGAAGAAGGGCGGGCTCGACCTCACCGCCCTATCCCCCGACCTGTCCGACCCGCGGGCGTACGCCAAGTGGGTGACCGTGTTCGACCGCGTCCACCTCGGGGAGATGCCGCCGCCGAAGAAGAAGGAGCAGCCGGACGCCAAGGAGCGGACGGCGTTCGACCACGCCCTGAGCGGGGCGCTGGCCGGCGCCGACGCCGCCCGGGCGACGACGGCCGGGCGGGCGACCCAGCGGCGGCTCAACCGGTACGAGTACGAGAACGTCGTCCGCGACCTGCTGGCTGCCCCGTGGCTCCAGCTCCGCGACCTGCTGCCGGAGGACGGGGAGGCGAACCGGTTCAACAAGGTCGGCGAGGCGCTGGACGTGTCCCACGTGCAGATGGCCCGTTACTTGGCCGCCGCCGACTCGGCCCTGCGGCAGGTGACGGCGGCTCAGGTCGACCGGCCGGTCGCCAAGTCGGCTCGGTACTACACCCGCGAGCAGAAGAGCTTCACGGGGAAGATGAAGTTCAGCGTGTTCAACACCCGCCCGGAGCGGGCGACGTTCCCGGTGCTCGGGTCCGCCCCGCAGCCGGACGTCCGGGCCGGCAAGGCCCCGATGACCGTCGGCGACGCCGACCCGGAGACCCGCGAGCGGGAGGCGACCGGCGTCGTCGCCAGCACGTACGAGCCGCTGGAGATCAAGTTCAACTCGTTCCACGCCCCGGCCGCCGGGCGGTACCGGCTGCGGTTCAAGACCTACACTGTGTGGGTCGGCCCGGGCAAGGGCGACAAGTGGGACATCCCCGACTTGGACAACGTCGCCCCCGGCCGGCGGAACGAGCCGGTGACGATCTACTCCGAAACCGACCCCCGGCTGCTGCGGAAGCTCGGGTCGTTCGACGCGACCCCGGACCCGGCGGTGGTCGAGCTGGACGCCGTCCTGCTGGCCGGCGAGACGATCCGCCCGGACGCGGTCCGGCTGTTCCGGTCCCGGCCGCCGGCGTGGCACAACCCGCTGGCGGAGCGGGACGGGTGCCCGGGCGTCGCGTTCGCGTGGATGGAGGTCGAGGGGCCGATCGTCGACCAGTGGCCGCCGGCCGGGCACAAGGTGCTGTTCGGCGACCTGCCGCTGAAGGCTGCGGCCGCCACCACCGGCGGCGACGGTAGCACCGTTGGCGGGGTCGAGGTCGTGTCGGCCAACCCGAAGGCGGACGCCCGGCGGCTGATGACGGCGTTCCTCGGGCGGGCGTACCGTCGGCCGGTGGACCCGGCCGAGGTCGAGCGGTTCCTGCCGGTCGTCGACGCGGCCCTGGCATCGGGCGGTAGTTTCGCCGACGCGATGACGGCCGGGTACACGGCCGTGTTGTGCTCGCCCGGGTTCGTGTGCGTCGACGAAAAGCCGGGCATGCTGGACGCCTTCGCCGTCGCGTCCCGCCTGTCGCTGTTTCTGTGGAACTCGGCCCCGGACGCCGCCCTGCGGCAACTGGCCGCAACCGGCGAGCTGCGGAAGCCGGCCGTGCTGGCTGCCCAAGTCGACCGGATGCTGGCCGACCCGCGCAGCCGCCGGTTCGTCGACGCGTTCCTCGACTACTGGCTGGACCTGCGGAAGATCAACGTCACCGCGGCCGATTCGACCCTGTACCCCGACTACTACCTCGACGACCTGTTGACCGAGTCGGCGCTGGAGGAGACGCAGCGGTACTTCGCCGAGCAGCTCCGGGCCGACCTGCCCGCCCGGACCGTTGTCGCGTCCGACTTCGCGATGTTGAACGAGCGGCTGGCCGACCTGTACAAGGTCCCAGGCGTGCAGGGGGTGAACGTGCGGCGGGTCGCGCTGCCGCCGGACAGCGTCCGGGGCGGGCTGCTGACCCAGGCGAGCGTGCTGAAGGTGACGGCCAACGGCACGACCACGTCCCCGGTCGTCCGTGGGGCGTGGGTGATGGAGCGGGTGCTGGGGCTGCCGCCGCCGCCCCCGCCGCCGAGCGTGCCAGCCGTCGATCCCGACACCCGCGGGGCGACGACGATCCGCCAGCAACTGGACCTGCACCGGAACATGGCCAGCTGCGCCGCATGCCACACGAAGATCGACCCGGCCGGGTTCGCGCTGGAGAGCTTCGACGTCGCCGGCGGATGGCGGGACCGGTACCGGGCGCTGGACGAGACGGTCAACGGCTCCGGCGACGGCAGTAAGCCGAAGGACGACAAGAAGAAGGATGCCAAGAGCGGCGACGCCAAGGCGGCGGGGGCAGCGGCGGATGGGAAGCCCCGGCCTGAGACCGGGATTGGCAAGAACGGCCAGCGGTTCACGTTCCACGCCGGCCCGGCGGTGGACGCGTCCGGCCAACTGCCCGACGGCCGGGCGTTCAAGGACGTCCGCGAGCTCAAGCAGCAGTTGCTGAAGGACGAACGGCAGATCGCCCGCAACCTCGCCCGGCAGTTGACGGTCTATGCGACGGGCGCGCCCGTTCGGTTCGGCGACCGGGCGGCGGTCGAGGCGATCCTCGACCGGGCGGCCGACAAGCAGTACGGCGTCCGGAGCCTTGTCCATGCGATCGTCGGGAGCGAATTGTTCCTGAACAAGTAACAAGTGAGGGCGAGCG
>JAQGHJ010000166.1 GCA_028288905.1 Phycisphaerales bacterium
GGCGGGTCGGCGCCCGCTGGCCGGCCCCCGGTCGCGGCCCGGCGCGCCGCGGCGCCGGCCGGGCCGGCGGACGTGGACGGCAACGGCGTCATCGACGTGCTCGACGCGCGGGTGGTCGCCCCGGGCGTTAAGGCCGGACGACAGGACCCGGCGTGGGACGTGACCGGCGACGGCGTCGTCGACCGCCGGGACGTCGACGTGATCGCCGCGACGGCCGTCCGGGTCGGCGGGAGGCCGCAATGAGCCGCGGCCGGCGCAACGTTTGGCGGATCGCCGCCGTCGCCGTCGTCACGACGGTAGCGGCACTGGTCGGATGGGCGGCGACGGTCGAGCCGTTGGCGACGCTCGCCACTCCCGTTGCCGCCGCGAGCTCGCCCGCGGCGGCTCCGGCCGATGCCATCGGGGCCGCTGCCGCCGCGGCTGGGGGGATTCGGTTCGCGGCAGTCGACGTGTTCGTCGACCCCGGGGACCGGCCGCTGGCGGCTTACCAGTTCACCTTGCGGGCGGTCGGGGGGACCGCCCTCTTGGTCGGGCTGGAGGGGGGCGACGCCCCGGCGTTCGCCGCCCCGCCGTACTACGACCCGGCCGCCCTCGTCGGCGAGCAGGTGGTTGTCGCCGCCCTGAGCACGGCCGACGACCTGCCCCGCGGCCGCACCCGGGTCGCTCGGCTGCACGTTCAGGTCACGGGTCCGACCGACCCAAGGTACGAGGTCGCCCTGCACGTCGCCGCCGGGCCGGACGGGCGGGCGTTGGACGGGGTGACGGCGACGGCGGTCGTGCCGTAACGGGAAGTGGCTGCGTCCTGTTTGTTGGATGAACTATTGAGGCAGAAGCGTCCCATTGCGGCAACCCTTCTGCCGGGGGTTCGGTCGGGCCCGTCAGTGACACGGGCTTCCAGCCCGTGCGTGCGGGCCCCTCGCCGACGGCTTGAAGCACGGCGGTTTCGAACGCTCGAGCGGGTGCGCACGGGCTGGAAGCCCGTGTCACTGACGGGCCGGAGCGACCCACTGGTCGCGAGGTCACCGAGGGTGTGAGCAATGGCCGCCGTTGCGCCCGGCGCAGCGGTCCGTTGAAGGCGGAGCACTAGGAGCACTAACCGTGTCAGGCGGTGCGTAAGCCGGTCCAAGAGTTCCCTAAGGAGGTCGTACATTTATGGCTGCCAACCCGCATCGCCCACCGTCCCGTCTCCGGTCGGCCGTCGCCCGCCCGCTCCTGGCCGTGCTGCTCCTCGCGGCCGGCGTGGCTACCACGTTCAGCGGGTGTGGGTCCGCGGAAAGGTACGCCGCCCAGCGCGTGCGCACGGCGGACGGATGGGACCTTTCAACCCCGTCGGCCGAAGCGGAAGCGGTGGCGGCGGGCCCGCGTGGGTCGGTCTACGGGAACGGCGGATACCGCCGGGCGGTCACAGGGGCGAATCTCAACGCACTTGTCCCGCCCGAGTCCCTCCCGGCCGCGGGCGAGGAGCTGTGGGTGATCGAAAAGCGGCCGGCAGGCAACGACGCCGCTGCCGCCGCCGACGCGTCCCCCCGGACCGGTGCCCTGCTCGCGCGGCTCGCCCCGGACGACCCGCCCGACCGGATGAAGCCGTGCCCGCTCGCCCACACGGACGTCCGCGCGTCCGTCGCGGGGTACTTCGCGGCCGTCGACGTCACCCAGCGGTTCCAGAACCCGTTCGCCGAGAAGATCGAGGCGGTGTACGTGTTCCCGCTGCCGGCGAACGCGGCCGTCAACGGGTTCGTCATGACCGTCGGCGACCGCCGCATCCGCGGCGTCGTCCGCGAGCGGGAGCAGGCGAAGCAGATCTACGAGGCGGCCAAGCAGCAGGGGTATGTGGCGTCGCTGCTGAAGCAGGACCGGCCGAACGTGTTCACCCAGGCCGTGGCAAACATCGAGCCAGGCAAGCGGGTGGACGTGAGCATCCGGTACTACCACACCCTCCCGTACGCCGACGGGTGGTACGAGCTGGCGTTCCCGATGGTGGTCGGGCCGCGGTTCAACCCGCCGGGGTCAACGGACGGCATCGGCGCGGTCGGCCCCGGCGGCCGCGGCGCGTCCGCTCAGGCGGCGGAGGTGAGCTACCTGCCGCCGGGCACCCGGAGCGGGCACGACGTGTCGTTGGCCGTCGACCTCGACGCCGGGGTGGCGTACGAGGAAATTCGGTCGGTGAACCACTCGGTCAAGGTTGACCGCCGCGACGCCCGCCACGCGGCCGTCACGCTGGACAAGGGCGATTCGATCCCGAACAAGGACTTCGTGCTCCGGTGGCGGGTGGCCAGCGACCGGGTGAAGGCCGGGCTGATCGCCGCCCGGCCCGGCGGCGGGTTCGGCGGCAGCAACGCGGGCGGCGAGCGGTGGAATGACGGCGGTGCGCCGATTGGTGGAGGCAGCGGCGGCGGACCGGCGGGCGTCGGCCACTTCGCCCTGATGGTCGTCCCGCCGGCGCGGCTGCGGGACCTGCCGGCCGGCCCGTTGGAATTTGTGTTTACGCTCGACGTCAGCGGCAGCATGACCGGCCGGCCGATTGAGCAGGCGAAGGCGGCGATGCGGTGCGCGCTCGAAAAGCTCGGGCCGGACGACCGGTTCCAGGTCGTCAAGTTCGCCAGCTCGGCCGAGCAAATGGCGCCCGCCCCAATCCCGGCCACGCCGCGGAACGTCGAGCGGGCGATGCGGTATGTCCGGGACATGGACGCCGGCGGCGGGACGATGATGCTCGACGGGATGCGCAAGAGCCTCGACGCGCCCCGCGACCCGGCCCGCACGCGAATCGTCTGCTTCCTGACGGACGGGTACATCGGCAACGAGGCCGACGTCCTCGGCGCGATGCACGAGTGGCTCGGGGACGCCCGGGTGTTCAGCTTCGGGGTCGGCAGCAGCACGAACCGGTACCTGCTGGACCACATGGCGAAGCTGGGCCGGGGGGCGGCGGCCTACGTGGCGATCGGGGATGACCCGGCCGAGCCGATGGCGGCGTTCTTCGACCGGGTGCGGCACGCGGCGGTGACGGACCTGGCGGTCGACTTCGCCGGGATGAACGCCCGGGACGTGTATCCGCGGCAGCTGCCGGACCTGCTCGTTGGCCGGCCGGTCGTGCTGACCGGGCGGTACGACGGCCCGGCCGCAGGCGGCGACCTGCCATCGGCCGTGCGGGTGACGGGCCGGGCGGCCGGGCAAGCTTGGTCGCTGGACGTGCCCGTCCGCCCCGCCGGCGAGTTGGCCGCCGCCGCCCTACCGTCCGTCTGGGCCCGCGGGAAGATCGCCGACTTGGCCGACGAGGCCACCTACCGCCGCGACGTCGATCTGGCCGGCGGGATCAAACGGGTGGCGCTGGAGTACGGGCTGATGAGTGGGTGCACGTCGTTCGTCGCCGTCGACGCGGCCCGCCGGACGGCCGGCGACCACGGCGTGACGACCATCGTCCCGGTCCCCGTGCCGGACGGGGTGCGGTACGACACGACGGTGACAGAGGCGAAGGCGGTGGTCGGGACGCCGGAGGTGGAACGGGATTGAGCCTGCTCGTAGTTCTGGAACGGGTTCCGCGGTTCGGCGGCCCCGTCAGTGACACGGGCTTCCAGCCCGTGCGCACACGCACCAACGCCTGGGGTGGCCAAAACTCAATAGGCCGAATGGCTTCCGGTCCGCGCGGACGGGCTGGAAGCCCGTGTCACTGACGGGCCTGCCTCCCGATCGAACCCCTTCGCGCGAGGACCCGTGTCCGACTGCCAACGTCCGCCGCCCGCGCCGGACGAATGTCCGGCGCGGGCGGTGGTGTGGGTCAGATCCGCCGGTGTGTGGCGGCCGCGGTGTCGGCGGCCGGCGGGCGACGGCTTACCGGTGGTGTACCGCCTCCTTCGCGTTCGGGACGTCGGCGTGGAGGTGGCCGGGCCGGGCCGGCCGGCCGGCCGGCCGGGGCAGTTGTTCACCGCTTGGTGCCACAGCCGCAGCACTCGTGGACTTCGGCCTTCAGCTTGCCCGGTGTCGGGGTCGTGCAGGCCGGCGCGGCACAGGCCTGGGCGACGGTGCCGACGACCGCTTCGGCCTTCACGGGGTGGGCGGTCGGCTGGAGCGTGGACAGCTTCTTCGTGTTCTGCTTGAGGGTCGCGTTCGCCTTGTTCCTGTCGAACGTGTGGGTGTGGGCGTTCACGGTGGCGACCTTCGTCGTGGTGGTCGTGTTGTTCATGCTCAGGACTTACGATTCGCCCGCGGGGGTGGCAACTCAGACGGGCGACGGCCGGGGGCGGCCGGGCGTTCTTGCAATGCGTCCCGGCCACCGATACAACCGCCCGCCGGTTTCGCGGGGTTATCGGACGGCGTTCGGCCGCTCGGCCCGCGTTCCCTCCGCCCCTTGCACGGACGCAAGACCGCGTGAAGTTCAACCTGATCGACAAGATCGACCTGCTGACGGACGACCGGATCGTCGCCAGCAAGTTCGTCTCGCTGGCCGAGGAATACCTGGCCGACCACTTCCCGACGTTCCCGGTGTTGCCGGGCGTGATGATGCTGGAGGCCGCCACCCAGGCGGCCGGGTGGGTGCTGCACCGGCGGACGAACTTCGCCAAATCGATGGCGGTGCTGAAGGAGTCGCGGAACATCCGGTACGGGAACTTCGTCGCCCCGGGCAACTTCCTGCGGATCGAGGCCGAGCTGTCGAAGGCGACGGACGCCGGCGGCACCTTTAAGGTGACCGGGTCGGTCGTGAACAGCGCCGGGCAAGCGTCCGACGCCCCGGCCATCACCGGGCGGATCGAGATCGCCCTGTTCGACCTGGCCGAAAAGCAGCCGGCGCTGGCCGAGCTGGACGGGCGGCTGAAGGAACACAACCGGCTGCGGTGGAAGCTGTTGGAACAGGGGATGGGGACGCCCGGGGCGGCGACGCCGTCGGGCGTCGCCGTGGCGGTCTGAGGCCGCCCCGTCCGTTGTCATTTGTCCTTGGTCCTTCGCGGGGCGGACAAATCCCGTTGGACCGCGGGCGTCGGGCGTGCCGATGTACGGGGAGGGCCCGATAATGTCCTCACGGGCGTGCTGACAAGGGACCAAGGACCAAGGACGAAGGACCAAGGACGAAACGACAATGGCTTTTTCACGCGACGAGATCTACGCGAAGGTTCAGAACGTGCTGGTCGACGCCCTCGGGGTGGACGACGACGAGGTGACCCCGACAGCCACCCTCAGCGGCGACCTCGGGGCCGAGAGCATCGACTACCTGGACATCGTGTTCCGGCTCGAGAAGGCGTTCACGGCCGACCCGACGAAGCCGTTCAAGATCCCGCGGGGCGAGCTGTTCCCCGAGGACATCGAGACGCTGAAGAACGACCCCAGTTTCGTCGCCGACGGGAAGATCACCCCGAAGGGGACGGCCGAGCTGAAGAAGCGGATGCCGTACGCCGACTTCACCGAGTTCGAGAAGGACCCGACGGTCGACGCCGCCAACGGCCTGCTGACCGTGAACACGGTCGTGAACTACGTCGAGGCGAAGCTGAAGGCGGCCTGAGCCGCCTTCAGGAGTAGGCGGCACGCAGTAGGCGGTAGGCAGAAGAGAGAGGGCAGGGGCCAGAGCAGGTTGTCTCGCCCGCTTGTTCTGCCTTTCCCTTCTGCTCTTCTCCGCCACTGCGTACTGCCTACCGCGTACTGCCTACTACCCATGCGCTGGATCTGGATCGACAAGTTCACCGAGTTCACGAGCAAGACCTCCGCGACGGCGGTCAAGAACGTGTCGTTGGCCGAGGAGCACCTGCACGACCTGTACCCGGCGTTCCCGGTCGTGCCGCACAGCCTGATCGTCGAGGGCATGGCTCAGACGGCCGGTATCCTGGTCGGCGAGGCCCGGAACTTCGCCGAGAAGGTGATCCTGGCCAAGATCGGCAAGGCCACGTTCCACCGGCTCGTCCGCCCGGGCGAGACGATCGCGTACGCGGCCAAGATCGAGCAGCTCAACGAGATCGGCGCGTCGATCGCCGGCACCGTGACCGTCACCAGCCCGGACCAGCCGACGCCGCAGAAGGTGGCGGACATCGAACTGATGTTCAGCCACATCGACCAGAACATGTCCGGCATGGCGTTCCCGGAGCACAACTTCGTGTTCACGGAGCAGTTCACGGAGTTGCTGAAGAACTACCGGACGGGGTCGAGCGTCACGATCTGAGATTCGCTGCGGTGCTCGTGACCGATAAATGTCGCTCGCCCCATACCGTGGGATGACTCGGCTTGGGGGACGGGTGCTTGAACTCATGCTGCTGATCGCCGCAGTTGTGGCGATGGTCAAGATCGCGTCGGCCGACGATCAATCGACCGTCATTTGGGGATCGATCACGCTGGCTTTAGGCGTTGCGTTCGTGATGTTCGTCCCCATCCCGTTCGCTCGGGTAGGCTTCGCGTTCGTGACCTCGTTTGTTGGAATGATCGCCTACAAGATGGCGGCCGACCGGTAGGTCGTTTCACGGCCGTTCCGGTGAACTCCCCTCCCTTGCGGCCGGCCCGCGACGTGCCGGCCGCACAGCACGGAAACCCATGAGCAGGCGAGTTGTAGTCACCGGCATCGGCATTGTGTCCCCGATCGGCATCGGCACGGCCGCGTTCTGGCAGAACCTGACCGCCGGCGCGTGCGGCGTCCGGCGGATCGCTTCGTACGACCCGTCCGGGTTCCCGTCGCAGATCGGCGGCGAGGTGCCGGCGTACAAGATCAACGACTTCGTCCCCAAGAGCTACCGCAAGGCCACCAAGGTGATGGCCCGGGACATCGAGCTGGCCGTCATCGCGGCCGACGACGCGTTCAAGGACTCGGGGCTCAAAAGCAAGGCGTACGCCGACGCCCCGACGATCGAAGGCCACCGGTTCGGGTGCAACATCGGGGCGGGGCTGATCAGCATCGACCTGGCCGAGCTGACCGGCGCGCTAACGGCCGCCCGCAGCGCGGCCGACCCGGGCAAGCTCGACCTGACCAAGTGGGGCCAGGAGGGCATGCAGCAGCTCACCCCGCTGTGGCTGCTGAAGTACCTGCCGAACATGCTGGCCTGCCACGTGACGATCATCCACGGGCTCAAGGGCCCGTCGAACACGATCACGTGCGCCGACGCCAGCAGCCATCTGGCGATCGGGGAGGCGTACCGCACCGTCCAGCGGGGCGACGCGGACCTGGCGATCTGCGGCGGGGCCGAGACGAAGATCGTCCCGATGGCCCTGATGCGGCAGATCCTCCTGAAGCGCGTCACGACGGAACACAACGACACGCCCGAGCGGGCGGTCCGCCCGTTCGACGCCGCCGCCACCGGAACGGCCGCCGCCGAGGGCGGCGGGCTGCTGATCCTCGAGGAGTACGAGCACGCCGCCGCCCGCGGGGCGAAGATCTACGCCGAAATCGTCGGCTTCGGGGCCAGCCAGGACACGTACCGCGTGACCGAGCCGGACCCGTCGGGGCACAGCTACGGCCGGGCCGTGAGCAAGGCGCTGGCGGAGGCCAACCTGCCGCCGGCCGCCGTCGACCTGATCGTCCCGTGCGGCATCGGCATCCCCGGGCACGACCGGGCGGAGTTGGCCGGCCTCGACACGGTCTTTGGCAACGGGCTCGGCCGCGTCGCGATGAGCACCATCAAGGCCCAGGTCGGCAACCTGGCCGCCGGCTCGGGGGTGGACGCCGCCACGGCCGCCCTGAGCGTGTTCCACGGCGTTGTCCCACCGGCCAAGAACACGACGACCCCGGCCGGCGGGCGAACGTTGAACGTGTCGCCCGAGAGCCGGCAGCTGGCGGTGAACGTGGCCGTCAGCAGCGTGTACAGCCTTGGGGGGCAGAACGCGGCGCTGGTGTTCAAGAAGATCTAGTTCGGGGAGGCCGTTCTGACGGGCCGTCAATAAGGGGTAAGGCCACGCTAGAGTTCTGGATGGAGCTGCCGTGGTGGCTGCGATTGGGTACGGCCGCCCTGATGATCGGGATCGGCGTGGTGGCCTTCGTCCTCGGCGTGTTTCGACTGGGATGCGTCCTGGTCGGCGTGGGCTGCGTGCTCATCCTCGCCGGCGCGCGCAGCTCGTCCGAGAAGAACGGGTATCGGTTTTGACCACGCGGCCTCGCCTTCCGGGGCGGCGGGCATCGTTTCGGACAGATTGAGGTAGCTATGCACCGCGTCGTCATCACCGGAATGGGCTGGGTCACCCCGATGGGTCACGACCTCGAGACGGTCTGGGCCCGGTTGCTCCGCGGGGAGTCGGGCATTGCGGACACGACCCTGTTCGACGCGTCCACGTTCCCGACGCGGATCAGCGCCGAGGTGAAGGGCTTCCGCTTCGCCGACCACGTCGCCGACACGGCCGGTCACGACGGGGCCGGGCGGAACACCCAGTTCGCCCTCGCCGCCGCCGCCCAGGCGTGGACGAGCGCCGGCCTGCCCCCGCTCGGGACCGCGCACTCGGCACCCGTCACTTCTTCCTCCGCCGCCGCTCCCGCCCTCGATCTCGACCGGGTCGGCGTCTACCTCGGGTCGGGAGAGGGGTCGCTCGACTTCGAGGCGTTCACCCGGGCCAACCTGGCCGCCTGGCAGCCCGAGGGCCAGGCGCACGACGCGTCGAAGTTCGCCGAGCTGGCGCTGCAGCTGATGGACGTGACCCGCGAACTGGAGCAGGAGCCGAACATGCCCCTGAGCCACCTAGCGATCCTAACCGGGGCCCGCGGCCCGGCCATGAACTGCCTGACCGCCTGCGCGGCCAGCACCCAGGCGATAGGGGAGGCGACCGAGATCCTCCGCCGGGGGGACGCGGACGTGATGATCGGCGGCGGCGCCCACAGCATGATCCACCCGTTCGGGGTCACAGGCTTCAACCGCCTGACCGCCCTGAGCACGGCCAACGCCGAGCCGGCCAAGGCGAGCCGCCCGTTTGACGCCCAGCGGGGCGGGTTCGTGCTCGGCGAGGGGGCGGGCGTCGTCATCCTCGAAACGCTGGAGCACGCTCAGAAGCGCGGCGCGACGATCCTGGCCGAGGTCGTCGGGTACGGCAGCACGGCCGACGCGTACCGCATCACCGACCAAGACCCCGAGGGCATGGGGGCGGTGGTGGCGATGCGGGAGGCGCTGTCGGACGCGAACCTGACGCCGGCCGACGTACAGTACATCAACGCACACGGCACCGGCACCCGGGAGAACGACGGGAACGAGACGAACGCGATCCGCATCCTGTACGGGGACAAGGCCAAGGCGTGCCCGGTCAGCAGCATCAAGAGCATGATGGGCCACCTGATCGCCGCGGCCGGGGCGGTCGAGCTGATCACGTGAGTGCTGGCGATCCGCGACCAGGTGCTGCCGCCGACGATGAACATGGACACGGCCGACCCCGACTGCGACCTCGACTACGTCCCGAACGCGGCCCGGGAGGCGAAGGTGGACGTGGTGATGAGCAACAGCTTCGGGTTCGGCGGGCAGAACGACACGATCATCGTGAAGCGGTGGGCGTAGCCAGCCGTGAGGACGTAGGACGCGGGGTAACGAGATGGTGTTGGTCTTCGGGACGGTACACACCGCCAAAAATCTCGGGGTCCGGCTGCGACGGGTCTGTTGCGAGCGTTGCGGCGCGTGCTACTTCTACGAGATGGTGCGGGTCGGAACGGGTAAAGGGGGTAGCCTCTATCTCCTCGACGAGGGTGGGGCTCGGGACCGCGCGAGCCTGTCGGCGAAGGCGAGGCTCGGTCAGATGTTGAACGCCGGGGTAGACCCGGTGCCCTGCCCGCAGTGTGGGCACCTGCAACGAGCAATGTCTCAGTTCGTGCGGGCGGGTTCACCGTTGCCGGTCCCGGGGATGCCGCCAGCCCTCGTGCTGGTGGAGGGGATAGACCCGTCGACCGGGGATTCCGTCCAGCACCTGACGACCGCCCAGCCGATTGAAATCGCGCCGTCCAAAGGCTGGGTCAGCATTCAACTCCCAAGATTCCAGTTGCCGGACGCCTGTTGCGTCTGTTGCGGTCCGGCAGACGCGCGCTACGTTCCGCCCTTACGACTCAACTCGACGGAAGGCGCGCTCAAGCCGTTCGTGTGCCGCCATTGTGAGACCGGCCTGCGACGCGTGACTTGGCGCTGGGCAACGATTGGCTGGGCGCTTGCAGGCGCGCTGTTCCTGTGCCTCGCCCTGCTCGTGCCGGACGTCAACAGCCTAGGGGAGGTCGGGTTCATCGGCGGCGGCAGCCTACTGCTGGGGTTGATCCTGATGTTCTTGCTGCCAAGCGTCTTCGCCCATACTTACAGCTTGGTAGGAGTTGACCCGACGCGGGCGATCTACCAACTGCGCTTTCGGAGTGAGCCATACAATCAATTGATCGCGGCCACAGTGTCGCTGTCCAACAATTCCGGCCCGGTGTTTTCGTATGAATCAGACGAGGCAGCCGTC
>JAQGHJ010000394.1 GCA_028288905.1 Phycisphaerales bacterium
GCCGCCGCCGCGTCGGCCGATCTGCCTTCGTCACCGGCCGGCGGGTCAACCGGGCCGGGGTCGTCGTCCCACCCCGCTCGGAACCCGGCCGCGGCGAACGGGGAGCCGGCGGAGTCACCGCGCCCGGGCGGGACCCCGTTCGGCTCGCTCAACGCCATCCGCGCTCCGGCCAAAAACGCCTCCGGGTCGACCGCCCGCGGAGCCGGAGCTCCGGTAGCCCATTACGACGCGGCGGGCGGGTCATTAGTCCAACCCCGCAAATATACCGATGGCGACAACGAAAGTCGGCTTATTTCTCCAGGGTTGGCCCGGGCTTAAGCGATGTGCGGTAGCGATCGGGGCGAAGGGATATGCGACGGGAGCTCCCGGCTCGCGAGGGACCATGTGGGGGAACCTCGACCGGGGACAAGGGAGGGCCTGAACTTGGTTCGATGTGTTTCGGCCGCCTCGAACATCTCGCCGGGGTCCTCCCTCCGGCCCGGGGAGAGTGGGAGCCCCATCGGGCCTGCCGCGCGAGTTCGATGGGCGGAGGGATTGTCCTCCGCTGGATAACAACGCCGGCCGGCGGTCCCACGCGCAGGCGGCACGACCCATGTCGGGGGTCGCCGCATACCTGCCGCGGCGGGGTGATGCTATAACCCCCGGCCTGATGCCAGACCCCGCTGCCGACCCGAGCGATCCGCCCACGATCCCGCCGCCCACCGCACCCGCCGCTGCCGCGCCCTTAGACGCCGCCGCGAGCGCGGAACCTGGGCCGCCGAAAGGGGCGATGTTCGCGATCTTCCTCGTCGCGGTGATGGACTTCCTCGGGTTCGGGATCATCATCCCGCTCCTGCCGAACTTCATCCCGCAGCTCGACGAGAAGGCGCTGGAGACGGACACGTCGGCGGTGCTGAAGGTCACGCTGATCTTCTCGATCTTCTCGATCTGCCAGTTCATCGGGTCGCCGATCCTCGGCGCGCTGAGCGACCGGCTCGGCCGCCGGCCGGTGCTGGTCGTGTCCCAGCTCGGGAGCGCGGCCGGGTACCTGATGCTGGCCGTCGCGCCGTTCACCGGGGCGGCCATGCTGGCGGTCGTGTACCTGTCCCGGGTGATCGACGGGTTCACCGGCGGGAACATCGCCGCCGCCCAGGCGTACATCAGCGACGTCACCACCCCCCAGACCCGGGCCAAGGGCATGGGCATGCTGGGGGCTGCGTTCGGCATCGGGTTCTCGCTCGGGCCGGCCCTCGGCGGCATCCTCGGGGTCATCGGCGAGCGGCTCGGGCACCGGTTCGGGGTGCCGGGCGACCTGGCGATCAGCCTGCCGGCGGCCGTGGCGGCGGGCCTGGCGGCGCTGGCGGCCTACCTGTCGTGGTCGCGGCTGTCCGAGACCCGCGCCCGCAAGCCGAGCGAGGCCGAGGTCTGGCTCCACCCCCGCCAGCTCCTGCCGATCCTGCGGAACAAGCCGGTCGTGCAGATGCTGGCGCTGTCGTTCTTCATCATGGCGGCGTTCGTGATGATGGAGAGCACGCTCGTCATCTACCTCCGCAGCTCGAAGCACTTCGGTTTCGACCAGCTGGCGGCCGGGCTGTTCTTCGGGTGGCTCGGGCTGTGCATCGTCGTCGTGCAGGGCGGGCTGGTCGGGCGGCTAACCCGCCGGGGCCGCGGGGAGTGGGCGATGGCGGTCGCCGGCCCGCTGCTCGTAGCGGCCGGCATGGCCTGCTTCACGGCGACGGCGTGGGTGCCCGCCCTGTGGCTACTGATGCTGGCCGGGGCGGTGAACGCGACCGGCCGCAGCCTCCAGCAGCCGGCCGTCTCCGCCCTGATGAGCAAGTACGCCAGCCCGCGGGAGCAGGGGACGGTGTTCGGCGTGTACCACGGCCTCGGCAGCCTCGCCCGCGTCGCCGGCCCGCTGGTGGCCGCGTTCACCTACGTCCACCTGCGGAACACCGCCCAGTTCGTGACGGCCGGCGTGGTCGCGGTGGGTGTCGGGGTGTGGACGTTCGCCCTCCGGCAGCGCGTGGGACCGCCGGTGACGGCAGCCGCGGGACCGGAGGCTGCTGCCGTTGAGCCGACGTAGGTATTGCCGTCATACCGACGACCGCGGGCGCCAGGCGATCAAAGGCGAAGGCCCAACATCGAACGCCGAAGTGGGAAAGGTGAATCCCCCTCACTTCGGCGTTCGATGTTGGGCGTTCGGCTTTACCCTAACTTCCTCACCGCCCGACCTCGTCCACCATCACGTTCTTGGCGGCCGGCGTCGTGGCGATGAACGGCACCTTCGCCCCGCTGTACCCCCGCAGGTCGAACGGGAAGATCGGGTCGCCGGCCAGGCTGACGATCAGCCCGCCGGCCTCTTGAACGATGGCGGCGGGGGCGGCCACGTCCCACAGCTTGCCGTTCATCGTGATCGCCGCCTGGGCGACGCCGGCCGCCACCTGCACCGCCTCCAGGGCGGCCGACCCGAGGATGCGGATCTTCCAGTTCGTCTGGGCGAGCCAGCGGGTGGGGAACGGCGGGCACCGGCCGGCCTTGTCGAGCAGGTTGCTCGTCAGCATGACCATGGCCGTGTCGTTCATCGGCTCCGGGCGGACGGCCAGCCGGCGGGTGCCGAGCCACGCCCCGTGCCCGGCCGCGGCTGTGTACATCAGGTCGCGGGACACGTCGTACACGACCCCCAGCACGGGCAGCCCGCGGTCCATCAGCCCGATGCACACGGCGAACGCCCCGAGCCCGGCGACGAAGTTGTTCGTCCCGTCGATCGGGTCGATCACCCACACCCGCCCGTCCGGATTCGGGCAGTCGAACGTGATCGCCGACCCGGTGTCGTTCTCCTCCCCGACGAGCCCGTCGGTCGGGTACCGGCGGCGGAGCCCGGCGACGATGTACCGCTGGCTCTCCCGGTCGGCGTCGGTGACGGCCTCGTCGGTCGTCATCGAGTGCGTCTTCGTCAACCGCTCGACCTTGCCGTAGTGCCCGAGCACGATCTTCCCCGCCCCGCGGGCCAGCTCGGCGGCGTACTGCAGGTCGTGGGCGAGATTCGCGGACGAGGCGGTCGCGGAGGTGTCCCGGGTCATCGTCGGCGCACGATAGGGGCGGGGCGGGAGAGGGGCAAGGGGAACGAGAGGGGAGTAGCGGGGTGGTGGAGTATCGGAGTGGTGGGGTGGGAACCGAGTGGGTCCGGATGGACCCGGCGACGACGTAGACAACGGCAACAACGCGACCAAGCGGTGCTCGGAGGGACCCCGTACGCCGCTACGCGGTTTCGCGACGTTCCCGGGGCGTCGGGGCAGGCGGGTCGTCGTTCGCAAGGACGGACAGCTACTCGTTGAACGTCATCGTCGACCGGTGACCCCGCACCCGGACCCGCTCGACGACCATCTCCGCTTCGACGGTCCACCCCCAGCCCGGCAGCAGGTGCGGCCGCTTGTGCGGCGTAACGACCCAGAGCGCGGGGGCGACGAGGGCAAGCTGCGTCGCCAGCCCCGGCAGCCGGGACGGGTCGCACAGGTGCATCGCGAACGAGCAGACGACGAGCGAATACCGCCGCCCGGCCAGCGCGCCGGCCGCCACGTCCTCGAACGTGAACCGCTCGGCCGGCGACCCGGTCCGGCGGGCGTAGGCGGCGTGGGTGAATGGGTCGATGCCGTAGATCGCCCCGGCCCCCAGCGTCCGCAGGGCGAGCGTCGCTTCCCCGCTGCCGGCCGCCAGGTCGAGCACGCGGGACAGGTCCGGCCGCCACCGGCCGACCGCCCGGCGGAGGGCCTCGGCGACCGACGCCTCGTGCGGGTTGCGGTACGCCGGCCCGTGCAGCCGGTAGTACACGGCGGGGCCGAGCCGCTCGTACTCCGCCCGGATCGACCGGTCGGCGGGGACGTCGCCGACGTCCCAGTCATCGTCGGGTTGGGAGTCGGCGTCAGCAGGGGACACAATTCTCGCGTGTTGGCAGTCGGAAGACCATCGGTTCCATCGTCCGTCGCGTGACGTCAGTGACACGGGCTTCCAGCCCGTGCGAGCACGCTTCAAACTGAGGAACGAGGGCATCCCGCGGTCTCTGCAAGTTACCCGTGTACACGCACGGGCTGGACGCCCGCATCACCGACGGGCACGTTCGAAGTTCCGTTTGAAGGCAAATTCAAAACGAACGACGCCCGGCCCCTCCGCAGGCCGGGCGTCGTTCTTCGTTATCGTCGGGAACACGCCGCGTTCCCGTTCGAGGGACTGCGTCGCTTCGTTCCGCGTCCGCTCACACCACCGCGGCCACGTACGGCAACAGGGCGATGAACCGGGCGCGCTTGATCGCCTGGGCGACCATCCGCTGCTCCATCGCGCTGGCACCGGTCCGCTTGCGGGACAAGATTTTGCCGTTGGGGCTGAGCATCTTCTTCAGCGACTCGGTGTCCTTGTAGTCGATGTAAACCTTGCCGGCTTCGTTCTTCCGGGCAACTTTGATCTTCGGGCGGCTGAAGTTTTGGAACTTTTCGTTCCGGTCACGATCTCGCGGCATTATCGTTTGCTCCGATTCCTCATGGGTTTATAGCCCGCCGTTACGGGCGCAGCGGCGCACCGCCCGGCGGGCGAGGGAGGGAGAGTATACCGCCGGCGGCAAATCCGGCAAGGCGTAACGCAGGCTCGGGGCGGCGGGTTGCGGCGTTCCTCCCCACCCGGCTCATCGCGTTCCGGCGGGCACGGCCGAGGCGGCGGCCCGCTTGCGGTGGCCCTTCACGGCGTACAGTGCTTTGTCGGCGGCGGCCAGCAGGCCGCGGGCGGTCGGGTCGGCGACGGCCGTCAGGGTCGCCAAGCCGATCGACAACCGCGGCCTCCGCTCGACCTTCAGCGGCCTCACCAGCCCGTCCACCAGCGACACCAGTCGGTCGGCCAGCGCCTGCCCGGCCGCCGGGTCCGCCCCGTCGGCGACGATCACGAACTCGTCCCCGCCGCACCGGAACGCCAGGTCCGACGTCCGGGCGGTCGACCGAATGATCTGCCCGATCGACTTCAGCAGGTCGTCCCCGGCCGCGTGCCCGAGCGTGTCGTTCAGCAGCTTGAAGTAGTCGACGTCGACCATGAGCACGGTCAGCGGCCGGCCGTCGGCGGCGGCCTTGTCGACCAGCTTCGGCAGCGTCTCGTCGAGCATCCGGCGGTTGTACAGCCCGGTCATCGGGTCGCGGGCGGCCTTTTCCCGCAGGCTCCCCAGGGCCCGCTCCAGCGCATCCGTCCGCCGGGCCACCCGTTGGTTCATCTCCTGCTCGAGCTGGGCGATCTCGGCCCGGCGGCTTTTCAGGTCCGTCAGCAGGTCCCGCAGCACCGGCACGAGCACGCCCGGCACCCCTTCAACCTTCGACAGCTCGTCCAGCGGCAGCTCGCCTTGGCGGACCTGCTCCACGATCGCCCCGAGCCGGCGGACCGGCAGCGTCCAAAGCTTGTACCGCTGCCACGCCCCCCAGCAGATGCCAGCGACGGTGGCCGCCCCGAGCACGACTTGGATGACAAAGCTGTCCCGCGCCGGCCGCCCGCCGAGCAACAGCCGGGCAGCGAACGCCACGATCGTGACCGCCAACAGCAGCACGAGCGCCCGCAGCACGGCGTCCGCCCCGGCGCGGTCGGCCGCGGGGGTTCGGTCGCCTTCCGCGAGCGCCGCGGGCGGGTCGGCCGGCGCGGCAGCGGTGCCGGGCGGTCCGTTGGCGGGGGGGAGGTCAACGGCGGTCTGGGTCATGGCGTCGGGGGTCGGTCGGGCGGGGTCCACCCGCGGACCATCGCAACTTTGTAATCGGGCGGCCGGTAGGTGAAGTTAACCGGTCGCCCGAGATCGTTTCCCCGCCCGGCCGCGACGGGCCGGGGGCGGCCACATTTCCGGCGTTACACGCCGCGCTTCACGACGGATGAGGGTCATGAACCAAACGCTACTGCTCGTGCCCGCGTTGCTCCTCGGCTTGGCCGCCCCGGCCGCCCGCGCGGCCGTCACCGAGGGCGACGCCGCGGCCGGCCGGCAGATCCTGGCCAACGACTATAAGAAGGGCGGAATCGCCCTCGTGGACGCCGACAGCGGCAAAGTGCTCTGGCAGGCGAAGTCCGCCGGCACGCACGACCTGCACCGGTTGCCGGACGGCCATATCCTCGTCGGCGACGGAGCGGCCAAGGTTATTGAGATCGCCCCGGGCACCGACGGCAAGCCAAATGAAGTCGTCTGGCAGTACGACGCGGCGAGGCAAAACCGGACGGACGGAAAAAAGGTCGAGGTCCACTCGTTCCAGCGGCTGCCGGACGGCCGGACGCTCGTCGCCGAGTCCGGCCCCGCCCGGCTGATCGAGGTCGACCGCGAGGGCAAGGTGCTCAAAGAGGTCAAACTAACCGTTAAGAACCCGAGCACTCACAGTGACACCCGCTTGGTCCGGAAGTTGGACGACGGCCACTATTTGGTTTGTCACGAGAACGACGGCACCCTCCGGGAGTACGACGCCGAGGGCAAGGTCGTGTGGGAGTTCGAGGTGCCGCTGTTCGACAAGAAGCCGGCCGGCGGGCACGGGCCGGAGGCGTGGGGGAACCACTTGTTCTGCGCCCTGCGGCTGCCGACCGGCAACACGCTGATCTCGACGGGCAACGGGCACGGCGTCATCGAGGTGACGCCGGCCAAGCAGATCGTCTGGCACCTGAAGCAGAACGACCTGCCGGGCATCACGCTGGCGTGGGTGACGACGCTGCAGGTGCGGACGAACGGCAACATCATCCTGGGCAACTGCCACGCCGGCGAGCAGAACCCGCAGCTCGTCGAGGTGACGCGGGAGAAGAAAGTAGTGTGGCAGTACAAGGATTTCGGGACGTTCGGCAACTCGCTGTCGAACTCGATCACCACGGACAAGTGAAGCGAGTTAGCCACTGATGAACACGGATGGACACGGATAAAGACGCAGGAGCCGCGGACTTGTGCTCCTTGCTTTTATCTGTGTCCATCCGTGTTCTTCCGTGGCTCGAATCGAACGAGCGCGGCGACCACGGCGGACGCCGCCAGGAGGACGGCGGCGGACACCCACAGGCCGGGGCCGTAGGTGTGGTAGCGGTCTTTGAGCTGGCCCATGACGTTCGGGCCGACGAACCCGCCGAACAGGTTGCCGATCGAGTTGATCAGCCCGATGCCGGCCGCGGCGGCGGTGCCGGTCAGGAACCGGCTGGGCAGCGACCAAAACGGGCCGAGCGCGCTCCAGATCCCCGCCGCCGCCAGCGACAGGGCGGCGAGGACGACGACCGGGTGCGTCGACACGGCCGCCAGCGCCATGCCCGCCGCCCCCACGGTGGCGGACACGACCACCGTCCGGTGCTGCCGGCCGGACCGATCCGCTCGCCGGCCGACGATTATCATCGCCATAACGGCCGCCACGAACGGGATCGCCGACAGCAGCCCGACCCGTCGCACCGTCCCGCCGGTCACGCTCTGGACCACCGACGCGGTCCAGTAGTTGATGCCGTAGAAGCCGAACATCAGTGTGCCGTACAGCAGGCACAGCAACCACACCCGCCGGTCGCCAAGGGCGTCGCCAATTCGGTGCCGGTCTCCAGGCGTTTCGGCCCGCTCGGCCGCCAGCGTGTCGGTCAGCCACGCCCGTTCGGGCCCGGTCAGCCACTTCGCGCCGGCCGGGCGGTCGTCGAGGACGAACAGGATCAGCACGCCCAGCAGGACGGACGGCAGCCCTTCCAACAGGAACAGCCACTGCCAACCCCGGAGCCCGTACGCCTCGATCCCCATGATGACGCCCGCCAGCGGCCCGCCGACCACGCCGGACAGGGCGGTGGACGTCATGAACAGCGCCACCGCCTGCGCC